>JANOTU010000492.1:0-2407 GCA_031416515.1 Hyphomicrobiales bacterium | reverse complement strand
CGTGGGCCGGGGTTCCGGTGGATATCGAATTGGGCCAAGCGGGGAACCGGGCCGGTTCAGAGCGGGGAAAAATCGTCGGCGAGGCTGCCATGTTCCGCGCGCAACCGGTTCAGGGCGGCGACCACGCGGGCCGCGCTGGCGTCCACGGCACGGCGGGCGGCTTCCTCGCGTTCCACAAAACCGGTGAGGAGGTCTTCGACGGTGCCGCTGAGATTGCGGGTCAGACCCTTCGCGCGCCGGACCAGGGTGGGGTCGAGCGAGAGATTGACCGCCTGGCGGGCCGGGGTGGGGCTGGCGGTTCGGGTGTTGCGCATGGCTGCGCATGGCTGCGCATGGTGTATGCATTTGCCGCTGAAAGCAAGGATGTAGCGATCCGGGACGGAAGATTCGTAACCGGGGCAAAACCCCGGGCAATCAGGCTATGGCGCGCAGCCTGATGAGGTCTGGCAGTGTTGGCACGAGGGTGGCGCCGCCCACCCTCAGTCGGTGCCCCAGGTAGTCCCAGAAGCTGACGCCGAGCTTGGCGCAGGTCTTGGCCAAGCCGAGGAAGGCATCGCGACAATCCCGCCCGGCTTCGCTCTGCGTCCCGCCGCTGATCTTTCGCTTGGTGACGCAGGCGCGGATGTCGTTCTCCGAGCCGTTGGTGTGCAGCGGGATCTCCGGGCGGTCGAGCACGCGCAGCAGTTCGGGTTTTCGCGCGTGCGTGCGCGCCAGCAGGCGGTCGAGCGTTACGAAGCCCGTCCGCCGCCGGAAGATGCGCTCGAAGCGGGCGCGCAACGCGCACCGCCGTCGCGGCGAGGGGTCCTGCCGATAGGCCTTGAGGTCGGCGTAGAACCCCCAGATCAGCCCGCGGAGCTGCTGCTGTGCCGCGCGCTGCTCATCGGTGAAGGTGTCGAGCCGGTGCACCAGGCGCTCGGCATGCACCCAGCACAGCGCGTGGCGGCCGACATCGAACTGGCCGACATCGAACTGGCCGGCATCGTCGCTGACGATGACAGCTTCGCGCAGCAAGCCATGGGCTGCGATACTGCCCCACAGTGCGCCTTCGGTGGCGACGCGCGCCGGCGCGAGGCTGCTCCCCATGCCCTCGATGCCGAGCCGTTCCAGATGCGCCGTCCAGGCCGCCTGATCAGGGAAGCGTTGTGTCGCATGGCGGCCCAGGCGGTCGAGCAGGGGCTGGGCCATGCGGCGGGCGCGCATGTAGTCGAGTGCCGCGTCGTTGATGACGTAATCGGCATGGCCGGCGCGCAGCAGGCCGAGGAAGTTCAGCCGGCTCTTGCTGGCGGTAGTGCCGAACCAGGCGAAGTCCTGGTTGCCGATCTGCGTGCAGACGCCATTCGCGGCCTTGTGCCGCGCGCCGGTGTCGTCCACCGAGATCCAGCGTGCGGTCTCCAGCCCGGCGCGCAGCACGTCATGGGCCTCGGCCACGAAGCCATCCTGGCGGGCGATCAGCAGCCGCATCAGCTGACGCTTGGAGATGTCGATGCCGATGTCGCGCAGCAGCGTCAGCAACCGGCCCACCGTAACCTGCCCCTGGTGGTGCTGTGCCAGCACGAAGCGCCGCAGTTCAGGCCCGAAATGGCCCGATATTCCCGCCGGCAGCGCGGCGGTGATCCGCTGCCCGTCCGGCGTTACCCAGCATTAGCGCCGCAGCCGCAGCACATGCGGGCGAAGGATCAGGTCCTGCACCACAAAGGTCTGGTAGCCCTTGAAGCGCGAGCCGGGCGGCACATCCGCCTTGACCACGCGGTCCTCGTGGATGGTCCGCCGCGAGGTCTTGTTGCCGCCGCCGCCGCGGCGCAGCCCGGCTGGCGGATCAGGCGGTGACTTGCTGCCCTGCTCCATCCCACTCGGCCTGATGTCGGGGCGCCCTTTGAGGCCTTTCAGCCGGGCGATCTCGGCATCCCGCGCCGCCACCTGCCGCTCCAGATCCCGCACCCGGCCCAGCAACTCGATCACGAGAGCTTTCAGCTCCGCGGGCGATAGACCATCAGGGTTTGCTGGCGTTGGCACAGGTGAAGTGAATCATGCCCGCCGTGACCAAGGGAATCCCCAAAGTGACCAGCCGCCCGGGATTTTGCCCCGGTTACGTATCGCCCTGCGCAGCGACAAAACCGATCGCAGCTTCTCCGCCATGATCCATCTCGCCGCCGCCGTCATACACTCGCGATGAATCTCAACAGGCACTAGTACCCAGAATCGCTAAACAGCGAAACATGGCTTCATTCTTTTCTGATGAACGACACTTTTGGTCCAAACGAATGGCCGGGCTTCCTCGTTGTAGCTGGCGATGAACGCGTCAATATGGGCGATCAACTCCGGCACGGAGCGAAACGATTCCCCTTTGAGCGATTTCCCCGCCAGGATGGAGAACCAGATTTCGATCTGGTTCAGCCAGGACGTGTGT
>JANOTU010000491.1:0-4971 GCA_031416515.1 Hyphomicrobiales bacterium | reverse complement strand
CTGGCCGCGAGTCGCAGAGCTTGCGGCAAGGCCCCCCACCGTCATGCTGCGCAAGAAACCTCCCCCGCAAGGGGGGGAGGAAAGACAGGGGGTCAACCACCCAGCGGCCTGAGCATTGCGCGGGAAATGATGTGGCGCTGGATTTCGCTGGTGCCCTCCCAAATCCGCTCCACCCTGGCATCGCGCCAGATGCGCTCCAGTGGCAAATCTGACATCAGGCCCATGCCGCCGTGGATCTGGATGGCTTCGTCGGAAACGAATGTCAGCATCTCAGTGGCCTTGAGTTTGGCCATGGCCATGTCGGAATCTGTCACCGTGCCCTGGTCGAATTTCCACGCGGCCTCCAGCGTCAGGAGTTCAGCGGCTTTCAGTTCCATGGCCATATCAGCGAGCTTGAAGGAGACGCCCTGAAACTTGCCGATCTGCTGGCCGAACTGCACCCGGTCCACGGCAAATTGCTTGGCGTGTTCAAGTGCCCGCTCAGCCCGGCCGAGGCAGGTGGCGGCCACTTGCAGGCGCGTGGCGCCGAGCCAGGCATTGGCGACTTCAAAGCCCTTGTGCATCTCGCCAAGGATTTGCGACTTGTGAACGCGGCAATCGGTGAATTCGAGGATGCTATTATTGTAGCCGCGATGCGAGACGTTTTTGTAGCCATCGCGCACGGTGAAGCCGGGGGCGCCTTTGTCGATGAGGAAGGCGGTGATCAGCCTCTTCTTGTTGGCCTCCTCGCCGGTCGCGGCAAAGAGGATGACAAAATGCGCCTCATCGGCATGGCTGATGAAATGCTTGACGCCGTTGATCACAAAATCATCGCCGTCGGCGCGGGCGAATGTCTTCATGCCGCGCACGTCCGAGCCGGTTGCGGGCTCGGTCATGGCGAGGCAATCAACTTTTTCGCCGCGGACACATGGCAACAGATATTTCTCTCGCTGCGCGCCAACGCAGGCCACGAGGATATTGGACGGCCTTGCCACACACGACCAGTGCAGCGCGTAATTGGCGCGGCCCAGTTCCTTTTCGTAGAGCACCCAGGCGAGCGTATCGAGCCCGGCGCCGCCCACATCCGCTGGCATGTTGGCGGCGTAGAGGCCCGCAGCCAGCGCCTTGGCCTTGATGGTGTCGCGGAGTTCAGGCCGCACGACACCCGTTGCCTCGACTTCCGCTTCATGCGGATAGAGCTCAGCGGCCACGAAATCGCGCGTGGTCTTGATAATCATCTGCTGTTCCTGGCTGAGCGCGAAATCCATGGGCTACCTGATGTGGAAGGTTTCGATATGGCCATCAATGGCGATGTCCTGGCCGTTGATCATGGAGGCTCTGGGGGAGGCCAGGAACAGGCAGAGCTCGGCCACTTCGTCGGCCTCGGTGAAGCGCTGGATGGACTGATTGTGCACCAGCTCCTTCGCCACCACGTCAAAGGCAACGCCGCGCAAGTCCGCCTCGCCCTGGATCACCCGGTTGATGCGGTCGCCGCGCACAGCACCAGGGCAAATGGCGTTGCAGCGCACATTGTAGGGGCCAAGCTCGATGGCCAGGGATTTGGTGAGGCCGATCACCGCCCATTTGGCCGCCGCATAGGGTGTTCGGTTGCCAAAACCAAACTGCCCGGCATTGGAGGAAAGATTAATGATCGAGCCCGCACCCTGCGCTTTCATCACCGGTGCGGCGCGCCTGGCGCACAGGAAGTGCGAATCAAGGCAGACCTCCAGGCATTCGCGCCAGTCAGCATAGTCGATGTCGTCAACCGGCGCTGTGGGGCCTTTGATGCCGGCGTTGTTCACCAGCACGTCAAGCCCGCCCAGATCATCAAGCGCGTCATCGAACCAGGCATCAATCTCGCCTTCGCTGCGCACATTCACATGGGTGGCGGCGATGTCGGGAAAGTCTTCCCGGAAGATGGCGAGCGCTTCCTCGTTCACATCGCAAACATGAACGATTGCTCCGTCATCAGCGAAGGCCTTGGCAATGGCGCGGCCAATGCCCGAGGCTGCGGCGGTGATCATCACGCGTTGTGTCATTTGGATTTCTTCTTTCTCGCTTTCAGTTCCCGCTCCAGCGCCAGCCCGGCGCCAATCTTGTGTTTCCTGAACAGCTTCATCATATCGACCAAAATGTCATTGCGCTTGGCCTCGATGGCGGCGACGGAGAGTTTCCCGGCCTGCCTGTCCGTGCCTTCGATCAGGCGTTGTTGCAGCGCGTCGTTCCATTTGGGGAATTTGAGGTCGGTCCACGGGAGTTCCAGCGAGGGGTCGAACTGCTTGATGAAATCGCGCATGCCGCCGGGGCCGCCTGCCACATGATAGGTGAGGAACGAGCCCATGAAGGCCCAACGCATGCCGGCGGAATAGATGATGGAATCATCAATGTCGCCGGTTGAGCCGATGTCCTTGTCGAGAATATGCAGCGCCTCGCGCCACAGCGCTTCCTGCAAGCGGTCGCAGATATAGCCCTCGATTTCGCGTTTGAGGCGAAGCACCTGCATGCCGATGGATTCGAAATAGACACCGGCGCGGTCCATGGCGTCTTTCGATGTCTTCTCGCCCGGAACAACTTCAACCAGCGGCAGAAGATAGACGGGATTGAAGGGATGGCCGATCAGCACGCGCTCAGGGTGGGCGCATCTTGATTGCAATTTTGTCGGCAGGAAGCCGGAGGAGGATGAGGCGATAATCACATCATCGCGCGCTGCGGCATCAATGTCGTGGAAGAGCTTGATCTTGAGGTCTTCGCGCTCAGGCGCTGCCTCGTGGATAAAATCAGCCCTGGCGGCCATTTCTCCGAGGTCGGTGGTGAAAGCGAGGGTGCCTCGTTTTTCAGGCTCCCCCAGAAGTTTCACCATCGAAGGCCAGGCATTGATCACAGCGGCGCGCAGCTTGTCTTCGGCGGAGGCCTGCACATCATAGGCGATGACGTCAAAGCCCCTGATGAGCAGCCGCGCCGCCCAGCCAGCACCGATCAGCCCCGTTCCCGCGATGCCGATGGTTTTCATGCGCGTGGCTTCAATTGCAGGATGGCGCGGCCTTCATCGGGCGTCGCCACTTTCGTGCCAAGCAGCTCTATGATCTTCACAGCTTTTTCGACGAGAGTGCCATTGGAGGCGTGAACACCCTTCTCCAGCCAGAGATTGTCCTCAAGGCCAACACGCACATGGCCGCCGAGCAGCACGGCCTGGGCCACGGCGGGGAATTCGTTGCGGCCAATGCCGAAGGCGGCCCAGATGGCGTCATTGGGGAGTTGCGCTTTCTGATAGGCCATGGTCTCGCTGTCATAGGGCGCACCCCAGGGGATGCCGAGGCAAAGCTGGAACAGGGGCGGGCCATCGATCAGGCCTTCGGTGCAAAGCTGTTTGGCGAACCACAAGTTTCCTGAATCAAAAATTTCCATTTCGGGCTTGACACCGTAAGACTTGATCAGCCGGGCCTGCTCGCGGAGTTGCGCCGGCGTCTGCACAACCAGCGTGTTGCCATCGCCAAAATTGAGCGAGCCGCAATCCAGTGTGCAAAGTTCGGGGCGCAGTTCCGCCACATGCAGCAACCGTTCAACCGGCCCCACAAGATCCGTGCCAGCGCCCCATTTCATCGGCGTCTCGCCGGGGCCTGCCTCAAGATCACCACCCATGCCAGCGGTCAGATTGATGATCACCTCTTTGTTCCTGGCCCGGATGCGCTCCATTACTTCCCGGTAAAGATGCACACCGCGCGCACCCTTGCCCGTCCCTGGATCGCGCACATGGCAATGCACCACGGTGGCCCCGGCGGAGGCCGCTTCCAGCGCTGAATTGGCAATTTGCTCAGGTGTGACCGGAATGGCGGGATGGCGGCCGACTGTGTCGCCAGCGCCAGTCACAGCGCAGGTGATGATAATCTGTGGATTCATGTGGTGCTCCTCCACCGCCAGGCTAACATAAGTTCAGCCGCCCGTCTGCCATGCCTTTATGGCGTCCACGGGCCAGATCAGCATGATGATGTTGAGCGTGAGATTGTCGCGAATAAGGGCCCCGACAATCAGTTCCAGGCCGAGGGCGGCGATGACGGTGATGCGCCACGGCAGCCGTGAAGCCAGATAAAAGCCCAGCGCCATGGCCCCGAGATCACTCACTGAATTGACGACACTGTCGCCATTATAGTCGAGCGCAATCGTCGCCTCACGGTAGCGGTCAATGATGAACTGGCTGTTCTCGAATATTTCCCAAGCCGATTCCACCAGAACTGCCAGCACAAAGCGCAGGCCAATCGACCATTTGCGCCCGATCAGCCAAAACAGCCCAAAGAACAGAAACCCATGGATGATGTGGGAGAACGTATACCAATCGGCGACATGCTGACTGTTCTCGGAACTGAAAACCACCCCGTGCCAGAGCTTCACATAACCGCATGTGCATATGGGCTCGCGGCCCATCCACAGGAGAATGAGGGCGGCGGACAGCACCAAAGCTGCGGCCAACCCCGCCCAATGTCTTGACACCTGACACCTCGCAGATTCGCTCATGGCGCCAACTTGCCTCATGGCACAAGCCCACGCAACGTTCATTGCGGTTTGCAGAAAACTGTGCGAATTGCACCCTCAGTCACTGCCGAAACTCAAGAGGCGCAAGCTGTCAACCGCAAACTCCGCCCAAGTGTCCCCCGTATTGTTGTCGCCGCCGCGCGGCGCCACGATAGCGGTCTTCGCAGGGACATTATTTTTCAGCGCGCTGCTGATGTTTGTACTCCAGCCGATGTTCGCCAAAATGGCCTTGCCCAGGCTTGGTGGGTCGGCGGCGGTTTGGTCGTTGGCGCTGGTGTTTTTCCAGGGTGTGCTCCTGTGCGGATATGGGTATGCGCATTTTCTCGCAAAATTTGCGGGCGTGCGCGCGGCCGGGTTCATACATGGGGCTGTCATGCTGGCAGCCGCGGTGAGCCTGCCAATCGCCATCGCCCCAGGTTGGGACATTCCGCCTGAAAGCGGCGAGGCTTTCTGGGTTCTCGGTCT
>JANOTU010000490.1:0-11682 GCA_031416515.1 Hyphomicrobiales bacterium | reverse complement strand
CAAAGTTCCCGAACCTGCGAAAGCATCAATATAGATGGTCTCAAACTGCTGATTTGACATTACCTGCAGATACGTCTCCAGATAGGCCTCAACAGCCTTAAGTTTCTTTTCGGTATGCTGTTTGTAAAAATCCTCTTGACTTGTCATCGTCGTCCCATGTCGTTTAGAACAAACATAGAACTTTCTTTCGCTTATGACAAGCCCAAAAAACTGAAGCTAGCGCTTCATCTCATTTGACCCGCCGCTGCTAAATCGACTGCTCGATCCAGCTTTGCAATTGGTTCTTCGGCGCTGCGCCTACTTTGGTGGCGGCGACCTGGCCGCCTTTGAAGACCATCAGTGTCGGGATGCCGCGGACGCCGTATTTGGAGGGGGTGCCGGGGTTTTCGTCGATGTTGATCTTGACGATCTTGGCGCGGGGGCCGAGGCTCGCGGCGATTTCTTCCAGCGCTGGCCCGATCATCTTGCAGGGGCCGCACCATTCAGCCCAGAAATCGACGACCACGGGGGTATCGGATTTGAGGACATCGGCGTCGAAAGATGTATCGGTTACCGTGTGGGTGGACATGTGAGCCTCGATTCTGATTGAGCACCCTAAGTAGGAGCCATATCCCGTCTGGTCAAGAGCGCCTGCTCAAGCAGCATGTCTGGTATGTGCATGAGCTTCGGCGCCGCAGTCCACAAAATGGCGCAGCGGACGGTCACGCCGGGGTGAATGGCTTTCAGCGCAGCGGCGTAAGCGGCCATCTGCAGGAGATAATCAGGTTTTACGGCGTCAGGCGAGTCCGGCCAGTTGCGGTCGGTTTTATAGTCAATGGCGGTGATTTCGCTTTTCCCGAGGATCAAGCGGTCAATCCGGCCTGAGAGCTTGAGGCCGTGGGCCTTGAGATCAGCCATGATGGGAACTTCCGAAAGCCCGTCGGCGGTAAAAAGCATTGCCAGTTCGGGGTGCTGAATGAGGGCCTGGTTTTCGTCGCCCAGGCTTTCTTCATGGCCCGCCTTGACCACCATTTTACCAACCAGCGCTGGGCGGATGTCGAAGGCGACATCGGGCATGAGCTGCAGGATGCGGTGAATCAGAAGCCCACGCTCCAGCCGTTTGGGCGCTGCTTCCTCGAAGGATGCAAGCCGCGATGGCTCGCTCCAGCGCGAAGCGACGGGTTCGGCATGGGGTGCCCGCCTTGCCCAATCGGGGACAGTTGTTTTCGGGGACCGGGTGGAAGGCTCGGCAACGCCGTAAACCGGTGCTGCACCCAGTCGCCAGCCATCGCCGCATTCGGCCATGATGGGCAAAAGCGCGCCGCTCACCAGATTGTACCAGCAATCCTCCGGCAATTTCCTGGCGCCCTGATAGCCGCAGACATAAAGCTCGTCGCGCGCCCGCGTCATGGCGACATAGAGCAGGCGGCGATATTCATGGGCGCGGTCTTCCTTAAGTTCCCCCTTGAGTCCCGCCAGCGCCTCAGACTCAAAGCGTGCCGGCAGTTTCCAGAGCGGGAGCTTGATGCCGGCTTTGCCGGTTTCCACCATCAAGAGGCTGGCCTGCCCGCGTCCCTCGGGGATCGAGGCGGTGTCGGGGAGCAGCACAATCGGCGCTTCCAGACCCTTGGCCCCGTGCACGGTCATGATCCGCACTTCATTGGCGCCTTGCTCCATGTTGCGCTTGATCTCGATGTCGCCAGAGACAAACCAATGCACAAAGCCCTGCAGGGAAGCATTGTGGTCGCGCTCATAGTCAAGGGCCGCCTGCAGAAACGCATCGAGCGCATCGCCTGCCTCGCTGCCGAGGCGGGAGAGAAAGCGCAAGCGGCTGTCACGCAGCACACCGGCGAAAAATTCATAGGGCGCCAGCCTGCGCGCGGCCTTCTGCCAGTGTGACAAGGGTTCGGTCAGTTGTGCGGGCAGTCTTTCCCAAAGGGCGCGCGGTCCCCGGTTCCAGGCCGCATCAAAAAGCTGCGCCTCGGTGAAAGGCTCCGCCAGTATTGGACTCTTGAGGACGCAGGCCAGTGAATAATCATCCTCCTGCAAGAGGCAAACCCGCGCCAAAGCGAGGAGATCGAGGACCGCGATATTCTCAACCAGCTTCAGCCGGTCAGCGCCGGCCACGGGCACATCCTCGCGCCGCATCTCGCTGATCAGCGCGTCAAAAAAAGCATTGCGCACCCGCACCAGAATGAGAATGTCGCCGGGCTGGACGATGCGCCCGCTGTTGCCGATCTGGCGGGCGCCGATCCACGATTTGACCTTCCGCGCAATCATGCGGGCAAGCTTGCGGCGCGGCGAATTGGCAGGCTCGCGGTCAACGGGCGCTGTCCATGGCTCATGGTCTTCGCGGTCCTCGGGCTCAAGCAGCGGCCATATTTCCACAAGGCCGTGATCGCTGAGGCGGTTGGTCTGGTGCACAATATCCCGGCGCTCCTCCACACCGGCGCGCGCCACCTGGGCCGGCCCGAATACTGTGTCAACAGCGGTGAGGATTTCTGCCGTCGAGCGAAACGACACGGTGAAATCAACGTCGTTGAAGTCTTGCCCCGAGGCCCTGATGCGGTCCTCAAAATCATCATGGACGATCTCGAAAATGTCGGGGTCGGCGCCCTGAAAACTGTAGATCGACTGCTTGCGGTCGCCAACCGCGAACATGGTGCGGTCGGGCGTCTGGCGCTTGCCCTGGCCCGCGAAGAATTCCTCCGTCAGCGCGCGGATGATTTGCCATTGCGCCGGGCTGGTATCCTGGGCCTCGTCAAGCAGCACATGCTCAATGCCGCCATCGAGTTTATAGAGCACCCAGGCGGCATCAGGCCGCTCGCCCAGAAGATGGCCGGCGCGGATGATGAGATCATCAAAATCATAGGCCCCGCGGCGGCGCTTTTCCTGCTCATATTCGCGGATGATTTCCGAAGCCAGCACCAGGAGCGCGCGCGTGGCCGCCACATGCTCCAGATCAGCAAGCTTGCCCAATGCGGCAAGCAGGCGCTGCTGTTCGGCGGCGATGAAATCCTCAACCCAAGGGTGGGCCCTGGTCACCGCCTTTGTCGCAATGCCTGGAATCTTACGCGCGGCGTCTTCCTTGGTGAGGAAGAAAATGCGCAGCATGAGCAGGTTGGGAGCACTCTCCGACATGACGCTGGCAATCAAGTCGGCCCGGTCGCGGTCGCGGTCCGTGCCAATGCGGAGCGCTGTATAGAAGCGGCGGTAAGTGGGAACGTCAGGAGACAGACCCGCCATGACCGCGCCTGCGTCTCCAGAAAGACCGAGCTTGGCGCAGAGTTCGGACATGGCCGTATCCACGCCCGAGGCATTGCCCAGATAGGTCTCAAGATTGGCGCGTTCGGACAGAACCGATTTTACCAAATCATCAAAACCGCTGGCCTGCGCATGGCGGGTGATTTCGGCCAGCGCTTGGCCGGTTTCGTCATCGTGGCCTGCTCGTGCAAGCACACTGAGGCGCGCGGCGCGCAAGGTCTCTGCCGCAGTCTGGTCATCCATCACCCTGAATTGCGGAATGATCCCGGCTTCGACAGGAAAATGCTGCAAGAGGCGTTCGCAGAAAGCGTGGATGGTCTGGATTTTAAGCCCGCCCGGTGTTTCCAGCGCCAGGGTGAAAAGCTGCCTGGCGCGTTTCAGAAGTTCAGCCTCGGGGTTGCGGACGCCAATGCTCTGCAAATGCTGCGCAAGTTCATCAGGAGGCAGCGTGACCCACGTCCCCAGCCGTTCATAAAGCCTGCTCGACATTTCAGCAGCCGCCGCCTTGGTGAAAGTGAGGCAGAGAATGCGCGAGGGCGCTGTGCCCGCCAGCATCAGCCTGATTACCCTGTCCACCAGCACGTGGGTTTTGCCCGAGCCCGCATTGGCATTGACCCAGGCGGAGGCAAGAGGATCAGACGCCTTGAGCTGTGCGGTGGAGGAACGGTGGATCATATAGGTCCTCTTTTCCTCCCCCCCTTGCGGGGGAGGGGGCTTGCGCAGCATGACGGCGGGGGGCCTGGCAGGAGAATACGGGACTCGCGGCAAGGCCCCCTCCGGCGCTTCGCGCCACCTCCCCCGCAACGGGAGGAGGAAAAAAGAAGCAGCAGCCCCCTCATGTCCCTGCTCCCGACAGCACCCATTCCCGATAGCGCGAGAGGTGGTCGTAGTCTCTGGTTTCATCTTCCTTTTCGGTGACAACGCGCGGCAGATAGGGTTGGGCGGGATTGGCGTAAGATGAAAGCAGGGTGACAAGGCCCGCCATGTGGCGGTGAGCCATGTCCATCACGGGTTCCTTGCGCGAAGGGTAGCTGTATTCGCCGGGTGTTTCGCCAATGCCCAGCTTCACATAGGCGATTTCAACCGTCCGTAACGCGCCCGCCTTGGCAAAAGCCCCGCGCTCCAGCATGGCGGCTTGCAGGGTGAGTTGCGGCGCAAGGCCGGAGGCGACTTGTGGTCCAGTGGGCACAGCGCCGGTCTTGTAATCAATGATGCGGGCTTCACCACCGCCCAGGAGATCTACGCGGTCAGCACGAGCTGACAGCGTGAAAGCAACGCCCGCCACATCAAGGGCAAGCTTGCCGTCGATTTCAGCGAGGATGCGCGTGGGCCCCCGGCGCTGCATCTCATCAATCACAAACCACTGCGCGATCCGCTCAAATTGCGGCCACCAGAAGCCTGCGATCTCGGGGTGAATCATCAAAGGCGCAAAGCTGCGACGGCCATAGTCGAGCATTCGCGCCAGCGCATCGTCGGGCAGGCTTTCAGGATACTGCTGGAGAAATTCACCGATGGCGTGGTGGAAAACTGTGCCGCGCAGCGCCATGTCGGGCTCGGTTGAAATCTCATCAAGCGGTTGCAGGCCCAGAACCGAGCGGGCGTAAATGGCGTAAGGATCGCGGATCAGGGTCTCGATCCGCGTCACACTCAGGCGGCGGGGTCTTGCCTCAAGGGGCGGCGTTGGCCGTGGCCGGGCGCTGGGCACGACACTGTCCGGCGCATCCAGGCTTGCGGCAATGGCGGACCAATCACCTTGTTGGCGCGTGATGCCTGCGGCCTGCATCAGCATTTGCAGGCGCAAGATCCAGCGCGAGGCAATGGCCGGATCCTGGCCCACGCGCCGCGCCCAGACGAGGAAGACCGCGTTGCATCCCAGCGCTTGCGCCAGATCATGCGCGGTCTGGCCGATTTCGCGTTCGGGGAGCTGCATGGCGAGCTTCTCGCGCATCGGGCGGTTGAGCCACGGGCCGCTGTCAGGCAAAGAGGGCCAGCGGCCCTCATTGAGACCGCCCAGGATCATCCGGTCCGGCCTTGCAAGGCGCGCTTCGAGCAGGCCAAGAACCGAAAGCCGCGACTCTGCCGCCTGGGGTTTGCGAAAGGGCGTTGACGCGAGATAGTGCCGGACAATGATGGCCGCTTGCGCAAAGCCACAAGCGGCGAGTTCGCCTGCGCGGAGATCCTGCAGCAGGCCGGCCAGAAGTTCACCCGTCGCGCCGCTCCAGAACTGGCCACCTGCGGCGGTTTCGGCAGCCTGCACCAGCGTATCCAGATGGCGCCGGAAATCCGTGTGATCACTGGCTTGCAGCCCGCGCAGGCCGTTGGCCACACAGGTTGCGAAATCCACAGCCAGAGTCCAGTCTTCAGCGCTGAACGCCTTCAGGACCGGATGGGCCTGCGCGTCCTCTGCCACGGCTTTTTGCGCCGCAGCCACGGCAGGGCCCAGGCCTTCGATGGTGAATGGGACATGGCCATTCCGGGTCAGGGCGATCTCGACAACACTGGCGGCGCGGGCCGCCTGTTCAAAACCGAAACTGCACAAGTCCTGTTTCAGCAAGGCCACAACCCGGTCGGCGGCAAATCCAGACAGCGAGGCTTCAATCAACTGATCAAGCAGCGCCGCGCCATCAAAGCGAATGAGCGGCTCGCCTGCGGAGTCATCGATATCAATATGAAACCTCACGAGTTCCTGTTTCACCCGCCGCGCCAGGTCGCGGTCTGGCGTCACCAGGCTGGCGGTGGCGCCTGGGGTTTCAAGTGTTTGGCGCAGCATGAGGGCGATGATCCTGGCTTCCTCATGCACATGCCGGGCTTCCACCAATTCGATGCCGCCCAGCGCTGACGCGAGCGCGGTCTTCCGTTCACGGATGATCTCGCTCCAGTCATGCGATGTGGCGGCGGGCCGCATGATTTCGCTGGCGAGCCAGCTTCGGGTATTCCGGGCCGCCTCCGGAAGGGTGATCACATCGCTGCGGCTGATCTCAAGGCGTTCGAGAAACTGTTTCAAGGCAAATTGCGGATGCTGCTCGTTGACGCTGTCCCAGCTTGGCCCGTCCATCAAATTATCAAGCCCTGGAAGCACCACAGCGCCGGTTGGCAGGGAGGCAATCACGGTGAGCAGCTCGCGCGTGGCGGGAATGGAGGCGGTGGAGCCTGCGGCGATCACCGGCCATTGCGGGGGATTCTCCTTGAGCCTGACGGCCTCGCGCCGCAGCACCAGCGAGCGCCGCGCGGCGGGACCGATAAGTCCCCGCTCATGCAGCATGGCGGGCAGGCGCTCGCGCGCCAGGGCCAGGAAATCCAGAATCGCCTCGCGGTGGCGCGCCGATTCAAGGCCGTAAAGCTCAGGGATGCCTGCAAGATCGACTTCCTCTGTTTCCAGCGCGTCAATCAATTCCGTCAGCGAGAGCGCAAGCGCAAGCGCCTGTTGCGGCGAGCCAAGAATTTCTGCGGCAAGGTGCAACTGCGCATTGGTTCTGGCCCACTCATCCACCAGACCCACCAGCAGCAAATCGCGCCCAATAGGGGTGATGGCGTCGGGCAGGCTCGCATCGGCTGAGAAGCCGAACAGCTCCTCGTCAATATCGCCCAGCGGCGATATGCGCGGCAAGAGCAATCCAGCGCCGCCGCTCAGCGCAAAGAAAATCCGTTCAAGATCACGCGCCGCCCGGCGTGTCGGCACAAGGATGCGGCAGCGCGCGAGTTCAGTGGGGCCGTTTGGAAACCCTGCGAGGACCGCGCGGGCCAGCACCTCAAGAAAAGGCTCATCTGGGGGGATGGTGAAGACGCGGGGGGTCATGCCGGTTGAAAGCAAGGGCCCTCATCCGCCCTTCGGGCACCTTCTCCCATTCGAAGGCGAACGGGAGAAGGCGCTTGATGGTTGATGGCCTTCTCCCGTGGCCCTTGCCATGGGAGAAGGTGGCCGAAGGCCGGATGAGGGCCCTTCAGCATTTCATCGCCCTCTCGGCCAGGGCTATCGCATCCGGCGTGCCGACATGGAACCAGCGGCCATCATGCGCCACGCCGCGCAGGCGGCCTTTGGCGATGGCGCGGTCCCAGAGGACATTCATCGAAAATTTTCCTGGAGGCGCGCCACTGAACAAGCGCGGATGAACGAGGTAAGCGCCGATATAGGCCAGAGGGCCCCGCCGTTTCACCAAGGCATCGGCAGCAAGCGAAAAATCGCCTGCGCCATCATAGCCCACGGTGTTTTCCAATGGACACAGCAAGAGAACGCAGTCCGCCGCGTCAGTCCAGGCGGCGCGGAGACGGTCGAGGGCGGGGAGGCCAGCGTCAATCCAGAAGCTGTCGCTGTTGATCACGAAAAAAGGTTCAACGCCCAGCAGCGGCAAAGCATTGGCAACGCCGCCGCCGGTGTCGAGAAGCTGCGCTCGCTCATCGGAAATCACAATCTGCGGCGATGTTTGCCGCAGCGCCCAGGCTTCGATCTGTTCGGAGAGATAATGCACGTTGACGACGGTCCGCGTGACGCCAGCGGCGCGCAAACGGTCAAAGCCGTAATCGATCAGCGCCTTCCCTCCCACTTCGATGAGCGGCTTGGGGCGGCTCAGTGTCAAAGGCCGCATGCGCTCGCCGTAGCCTGCGGCCAGAACCATGGCTGTGTGGGTCATCTGCGGGCCTCGCGCAACTTTGCTGGCAGATGCTTGTCATACCATTGTTTCAACGGGGCCAGCATGGGGTGTTGCAGATTGCGTTCGAGACAGCGCGACACGCGCGGCAAATGCGCGAGATAGGCGTGCTTGCCGTCGCGCTTCGACAGTCTTGCGAAAATCCCCAGAATCTTGGTGGCGCGCTGGGCTCCCAGAAGCGCGTAAGCGGCTTCGAAGTCAGCGCGGTCAAGGCGCTGCCGCAAGCTGCAATAGTGTTCAAGCAACTCATCGGCCCAGTTGAAATCAATATCAACGCGGGCATCCTGCAGCATCGAGGCGAGATCGTAAGCGGGATGGCCGCGCACGCAGTCTTGGCTGTCGATGATGCCGATGCGGCGCAGGCCGCTGCGCTCCGGCAGCCACAGGAGATTGGGCGAATGATAGTCGCGCAGCGTCCAGACGGCCTTGGGCTCGCGGGTGAAGGGCAGAAGCTTTTTCCAGATGTCGGCGAACTCTTCGCGCAAATCGGCGGGAACGTCCACGCCGTGGCGATAAGGCCAGAACCATGACGGCAGCAGATCGACCTCGATGAGCTGGGCGTCCTCGTCATAGGGTGGAACGATGTGCATTTGGCCATCGCCCACAGGCGCTTCAACGGGCCAGTCCTGCCTGGCGATATCGGCGAGAACCTCTACAGCCACGCGCATCGGTTCGCGCATATCCACACCAGCCCTGATTCTGGTGGCGAAAACCTCGCGGCCCAGGTCTTCGATAATGGCAAGCCCGCTTGAGGTATCAAGCGCATGAACAACCGGCGCGCTGTAGCCTGCTGCAACGAGCTTACCGTTGATGGCGGCGACCGCGCGGATGTCCTCGGCCAGATGCGCCACGGCGCTGTAGGGCTTGCCGTGCTTCACCGGCGGGCCATCGGCACGCGCGGGCATGTCCATCAGGATCACCGGTGTTTCGCCCCGCAAAGCCTCATAGCGCCGGAATGAGGCATCGCCTTCAAGAAATTCGCGGGCCGCTGATTTCCACTTGGTGTTGGCCAAAAACGCTTTGATGAGCAAATTGCGCGCCAGCCCCGTGGCGCAGCGCCCCTTGGCCATGAGCTTCACATGGCGACTGTCACCGCGCCCGGTGATCTCGATCTCCAGCGTGTCAGGCCAATGCGAAGCATCAAGCCGCTCGGGCCATTCAACCACCACGACGTGGTCCTGGATCAGCTCGTCCAGTCCTAGTTCGCCAAGCTCAGACGCTGAATTTGTCCGGTAGAGATCGGCATGGGCCACGGGGATGCGCGTTTCTGTATAGGTCTGGACCAGCGTGAAGGTGGGGCTGGGAATATCGAATTCCGCTCCCCGGGGAGCAAGTGCCCGGATGAAAGCGCGCGCGAATGTGGATTTGCCCGCGCCCAGATCTCCTTCAAGAAGAACGGCCATGCCGGGGGCCATGCGCAGCGATATCTCCGCTGCCAGCGCTGCCATTTCGGCGACGTTGCAGATCATCTCAGGCAGTCTTGCGCAGGTCATCAAAGAGAACCTGTGGCTGCGGGCCGGAAATGGGGAAGCTGCATAGCACGGTTGTGCCCTGTCCTGGCTTTGAGATCAAACTCACGCCGCCGCCATGCAGGTCAACAAAGCTTTTCACTGTTGCCAGCCCAAGGCCTGGTCCCCGGTGTCCGCCGGAAACGGGACGCGATTGAAACCGCTCAAAAGCCTGTTTCTGGAATTCAGGTTCAATGCCAGGACCAGAATCGGAAACCCAGAACTGCAAATCAGCGCCTGCTTTCCGAACTCCCATGCGGACAATGGCGCCAATGGGCGAGAATCCGATGGCGTTGGACAGAAGATTTGACAGGACTTTCTCCACGCGGGTTTGATCAGCCGTGAACGCAAACGCATCGGCGGCAACTTCGATGTTCAAGGTGAGATCACGTTTCTCGATCTGCGCGCTGAACTTCGTTGCCGCCGCCTGGATCACCGTGGCGGCATCAACCTCTTCGAGTTTGAGTTCAATGGCCCCTGCATCAATGGCCGAGAGATCAATGATGGCATCAATGATGTTTTTAAGGTCATCGGAAGATTGCCGGATATCCTGCACATATTCTTTTTGCCTGGGCGAGAGCGGTCCGGCGATGCCAAGATGCAGGCTCTCGGAAAAGCCCAGAATGCTGGTGAGGGGGGTGCGGATTTCGTATGAAACATTGGAAAGAAACTGGCTCTTCAGCCGGTCAGCGGCCTCAAGGGCATCGGCGCGCTCGCGCAGCGCGCGCTCCATGCGGGTGGAATCAGTGATGTCGGAAAAGGTCAGCAGCGTATTGCCGTCTGGCAGCGGCACGGTCTCATAATGCAGCACACGGGTGCTGGTGGCGATGTTGCCGGTCACCGGGGCGCGCGAATGGTCAAGCCCGGTGATGCTGTATTTGACTTCCTCCCAGGCCGAGGCCGCAGCCTCGGCAATGTTGAGATTGTCGATGTGCGGTTCGTTCGCCAAAAGGTCGGAATCGAAATTCCAGAACTGGGCGAAGGCTGGATTGTAAAGCTTCAGGCGGCCATCGGAGCCAAACCGGGCCACGCCTTCATCAAGATTGTCCAGGGTTTCGCGCTGGACATCGATCACCTCATTGTAGCGGCTTTCGAGCTGGAGCTCATAGGTTGCGTCTTTGTAGATATAGGTGAGGCCGCCAAAGGGATTGGCCTCGCATACGATACGCAAGGTCCGGCCATCGGGCAGATACCACGAACTTTGCGGTTGCGGTTTGGTATAGGCCGCAAGGTGGCGCGACTTCCATTCGCGGTAATTGACCTGTTCGGGAATGCAGCGCTGGGCTCTGAGGCGGTCAAGGATTTCGCCATCGGTTGGATGTGACCTGAGCCATTCGGCATCAAGGGGCCAGAGGGCGGCAAAGGCTGCGTTGTGAAAGAGCAGGCGCTGGTCGGGGCCGAAGATCGCAATCGCCGTATCAAGCTTCTCAAGCGTTGCGGCGTAGGTCTCAATGTGGTGGTCGGTGTGTTGTCCAGCCTTCGCCAGCGCGTAACCGGCAATGCCTTCGCCCAGGGCCTGTTCCTGGATTTTCCCAGGGTCGATTTCGGCCTTTTCATAGGCGTTGTTGGTCCAGGCGATCTCGCCGTCGGCATTGCGGAGCCACACCGGCATGGGCAGGACATTGAGCACGCCGTTCAATTGCTCCACCTGCTTGTCGAGATTGCGGGCGGCAACCTCAAGCGCGGTCGCATCGCGGCGTTCGCCGTAAACCGGGCGCAGGCGCAAGGTGGCAAGCCCCCCGGCGGTGCGGCCATCGGCTTCGAGCAGTTCCTCCTCGCTGGTGAGAATGCCGATGTTAAAGGGCGTTCCCTCGGCGCGGAGCTGCCTGACGGCAAGGTCAAGCGCTTCAGCAGAATCCGGAGTCAGCCAGTGCTGGAAATTGACGATTGCCCTGGGCGATTGGGGAACCCGCGCGCTCCCATGCATTGATCCAACTTTACGCTCTGGCGTGTCGCCCCGACCACGCCAGATCAGCAGCACATGGGGTTCGGCGGCGATCACGGCCTCAATTTCAGCGCTGCGCATTTCAAGTTCCGCGAAGGCCCGCCGGTTGGCGGCGTCACGGCGCAAGGCCACGCTCAGGCCCGCCAACAACGCCGTCACAGCGACGATAAAAATACCCCACCCGGTGTCCACGCTTGCTCTCCGGTCCCGCACCCGAATCAGTGCTCCCCAAGATATAGCTACAAACGAGTCCGGCAGGAATCCTTGATAAATGCCTCTCACCCTGAGGTGCGGATCAATAGCGGTAATAATCCGGCTTGAACGGACCCTGGAGGGCAAC
>JANOTU010000489.1:0-2230 GCA_031416515.1 Hyphomicrobiales bacterium | reverse complement strand
TCCTCTTGCGGGGGAAGGTGGATCCGTGTCCCGTGAGGTGCGCGGGATGAGGGGGCGGTTCCGCGCGTTCTGTGGGTTGGGGGACTCGCTGAACCGCCCCCTCATCCGGCGCAGCGCTTCGCGCTTCGCCACCTTCTCCCGCAAGGGGAGAAGGGAAGAAGTTATTTCTCCGCCATGGCGTCTTCAATCAACTTTATCGCCTCTGGGCTGTCCCATTCCGCGGGGCCAAGCAAGCGGCCGATTTCGTTGCCTTGGCGGTCCACCAGAACGGTGACAGGAAGGCCCATGGCTTGAAGGTCATTGAGGATTCTTGTGGAGGGCTCGATATAGAGCTTGAGGATTTCGGCATCCGTTTCCTTGAGAAACGCCGCTGAGGCTGCAACCCCCTTGCGGTCGATGCTGATGGCGAGGACTTCAAAATCCTTTGATCCAAGCCTGGCCTGCAACCGCGCCAGCGCCGGCATTTCCTTGCGGCACGGGGCGCACCAGGTGGCCCAGAGATTGATCAGCGCCACCCGGCCCTTCCAGTCAGAAAGTTTGACGGGCTTTCCCGCCCCATCCTGAAAGCCCAAATCGGGGACCGGCTTTCGATCGGGTTTCACCAGAAATGCGGCCATCGCGCCCTTGCCTGCGGGCGTGGTATTGCGTTCAGCGCTTTGAAACCAGTAAATGCCAGCAAGCATGGCTATAATGGCAGCGGCAATGGCGATTGAGCGGTTTCTCATGGGGGCTGCTTTCGGGGCACAAGAAGGAAATTTGATGGCCAACAAGATGTGGGGCGGGCGGTTCAAGGCTGGACCGGATGAGGTGATGGCGGAAATCAACGCTTCCATCGGCTTCGACAAGCGCCTCTTCGCACAGGATATCGCCGGCTCCAAGGCCCATGCGGCGATGCTGGCCAAACAGGGCATCATCTCAAAAGCTGATGCGGCCAAGATCAGGCGCGGCCTTGAGGCCATTCTGGCTGAGATCGAGCAGGGCAAATTCAAGTTCTCCCGCGCCCTTGAGGATATTCACCTCAATGTGGAATCGCGCCTCAAGGATCTGATCGGCCCCGCCGCCGGGCGCCTGCACACCGCGCGCTCGCGCAATGACCAGGTGGCGGTCGATTTCAAGCTCTATGTGCGCGACACCATTGACCATCTCGACGGGCAGCTCAAAGGCTTGCAACTGGTCCTGGCCTTGAAAGCTGAGGCCCATGCGGCAACCATCATGCCGGGTTTCACCCACTTGCAGGTGGCCCAGCCGATCACCTTCGGCCACCATTGCCTGGCTTATGTCGAGATGCTGGCGCGCGACCGCTCGCGGCTGATGGATGCAAGAGCGCGCCTGAATGAAAGCCCGCTCGGCGCTGCGGCGCTGGCTGGCACCTCATTTCCCATTGATCGCCATGCGACGGCAAGAGCGCTGGGCTTTGCTGGCCCCACGCGCAATTCGCTCGACTCAGTGGCTGACCGGGATTTTGTGCTGGAGACACTCGCGGCTTGCGCCATCTGCGCCACGCATCTATCGCGGCTTGCCGAGGAGATCGTTATCTGGTCCACATCGCAGTTCCGCTTTGTGAAGCTTTCGGACAAATTCACCACCGGCTCCTCGATCATGCCGCAAAAGCGCAATCCCGATGCGGCTGAGTTGGTGCGCGCCAAGCCGGGGCGCATTCTGGGGGCGCTCACCGCCTTGCTCGTGGTCATGAAAGGCCTGCCGCTGACCTATTCCAAGGACATGCAGGAGGACAAGGAACCAGCCTTTGACGCTTTTGATTCGCTGTCACTTGCCATCGCCGCGATGACCGGCATGGTGCAGGACATGGCGCCCAATGAAGCCGAAATGCGGAAGTCCGCGGCATCCGGTTTTTCCACGGCGACCGATATGGCGGACTGGCTGGTGCGGGCTTTGAAAATGCCGTTCCGCGAGGCGCACCATGTGACGGGAAGCCTTGTGGCTTTGGCGGAAGAGAAAGGCTGTGACTTGCCCGAGCTTGCCCTGGCCGATATGCAGAAAATTGAACCCCGCATCACCAGGCAAGCCTATAAAGTCTTGACCGTTGAAGCCTCGGTCGCCTCGCGCACCAGCTTTGGCGGCACTGCCCCTGAAAATGTGGCCCGCGAAGCAAAGCGCTGGCTGAAGCTGTTGAAAAAATGGTAACGGTCCTTCGAGGCGTAGCTACGGCGCTCAGGATGAGGGTGGTGGGTATCCTCATCCTGAGGGTGGTGGGTATCCTCATCCTGAG
>JANOTU010000488.1:0-8685 GCA_031416515.1 Hyphomicrobiales bacterium | reverse complement strand
ATGTTGGCGCCGTTGTTGCCGCTGTTTCCGCCGTCTGGGGTATCCGCAAGGTGGACACGAATGTCGGCACCAGCCCCGCCGTGCCGGGAATCGGAGCCGCGCCATGAGCGATGTTCCTGGTTTTTCCCACTCGCCTCGCCTTATCCTTCCCCCTTTGCGGGCTAATGCATGCTCACATCTTTGCAACCATAATACAAACTGCTGTGTTTCCTTTTTTCCCTCTCACTTGGGAGTGGGTGGGGCCCATGGCCCTTGAATTGGGTGGGTGCGGCAACACCGGAGCCAGTTCATCGAGCGCTGTATCCCCTCATCTTCCCGTCGCAGACAAGGGCGACGGGCCCCTTCTTCTCCCAGGGGAGAAGAGAAGTGGGCAAGTTACGCCCGCGCAAGATGTGTGACTCCCTTAGCCCCGTTGCGGGGGAGGTGTCATGCGGCACGCATGACGGAGGGGGGCCTGGCCGCGAGGATGAGAGCTTGTGGCAAGGCCCCCTCCGGCGCGTTCCGCGCCACCTCCCCCGCAAGGGGGGAGGAAAGGTGGGCGCCATGAGCGATCTGCTCAACTTTCATGATGTGTTGTTCACCTTCACCAGCAACTGGGTGTGGATCGCCACGGCGCTGGGGCTGGGGATCTGGTTTGGCTGGGCCACGGCGGCTGAGGAGGCCGGATCATGATCCACTATGTGATCGAGCTGGCGCTGATGGTGTTTCCGGCTTATTTCCTCGGGTGTTTCATTGGGGCTGCGGCAAGGAAGTCCATCCGCCGATGAACGCGGATGAGCGCGATCCCGGATTGTCGCTCCCTCCCCACAGGCTAATGAATGCACACATCTTGCAACCACCATACAAACTGGCGTGTTTCCTTTTTTCCCTCTCATTTGGGAGAGGGAGGGGCCCATTGCCCTTGCAATGGGAGGGTGAGGGGATACCGGAGCCAGTTAATCGGGCGCGGCATCCCCTCATCTTCCCGTCGCAAGAAAGGGCGACGGGCCCCTTCTTCTCCCAAGGGAGAAGAGAAGAAGGCAAGTCACGCCCGCACAAGATGTGTGCCTCCCTTCTCCCCACAGGGGGGTGTGTTGCGCAAGGGGTCAACACTGTTCACGTCATTGAGATAGGTAAGAATTCACCACAAAGGCAAAAAGGACACAAAGCATAAGTGCCGCACCGGCGGCCAACTTCCTGGGAGCGCGGGCGTCCCGCCCGCCCTTGAATGCGCGGCCCCATCTGGCGGCGCAGATGGAAAAAGGGGAAGCTGCCGTTTTTCAAACGCAGGAATGTCATTCCGGGCGCTCGCGCCGCTTCATGGGTTGCGGAGCAAGAATTCTCCACGAGGTCATTCCGCCCGAACGGCCTGGCGCGGAGGGCGCGCAACACCGGGCGATCCTGCCGCTACTCACCTCTGCCGCCACGGCCCGCCCGGCGGCCACTCCATTTTGAATGGAATGTCACCCCGAATTGCGCGGCTCGGCGGCATGAGGAATGCAGCAATCTCTTCGACAGCCTGCTGAAGTCCAGCCATCTCGATCAGCAACGGCGCGCGGCCGACAAAGGCATTCCATTGGGCGATTTTTCGTCCATCTGAATGAAAACCGCTTTGGAAGGCGATTGGCAGTTCAAAGGGAACGTCGGTCTGGCGGCGTTCGAATGTGGCCTGGATTGCCGAGGAGAGGACAGCGCCATCAAACGGAAACAGGCGGGCCAGGGCAATGATGTCGTGGAAATCCTTCATTCTGCTGTTCGCCAGCCCGAGTGCCACAGTTGCCTGAAATTTCTCGGCCACCACCGTCTCGCGGGGGTAGGCCCGCAAAAGCGGACCATCGTCGTCGAGCAGGGAAGGAAACCTGATTTCAGATGCTGCTGGTGTGACGACATCGCCGAATCCGACATCGATTTGTAGCGGAATTCTGATTCTGCCCAGGAATGCTGTTGTGCGCACCCGGACGCCGCCATACTGCTGATCTTCACGGATGACGTCGGCCATGAGGCCTTCAGTGTCGAAGACCAGGCCGTCGTCATTGGCTTCCTGCATGCAGATAGACTTGAATGTGGCGGCGATCATCCCGGCTGCGGGATCTCCGAATCCCAAGAGGTCGAGATCCTGCGTGGGCCTGAATGATTCGTTCAGCCACGCCGTGAACAGCATCGCTCCCTTGAGCAGGAAGCGATCACGAAACGGCGACAGGCTGAGGCGGTGAAGGAACCGCTCGATTGCGTATCTGCGCAAGATGAAATCAAGACCGGTTTTCTTTGCCCGGGCCATGTTCCGAAGCCGTGCGGCGACGGAGGCTGGAAGGTTTGCCGGCTTATCCTTCATCAGCGAGGAGACCTTCAAGATAGGGCCGAATGACCGACCAGATGCGCAGTGCCCGCGCCTGGGCGGCGATCTGGTCCGGCTTGGCCTTTCCCGAACGAATGCCCATGCGGAGCGCTTCGAGCGCCACATCAAGGCCCACGGTGGTCCGGTAGCGAAAACAATCGACCACTGAACGCGCGGGGGCGGTGATCCTGACCGGAACCTTGTCGATGACGCAGGTCTCAATGCCGAGGCTTAAAGCGCGGTCGCCGAAACGAACAATCCGGACAGGCGGGTAGATGATCGCCGGTTTCCGATGCTTGAGGCCGATCGCCAGCCATACTGTGCCCGAATTTTGCAAGCTGAGACCGTGATACTGCAGCGCTGAGATCAGGCAGATGACCCCTTTGGGGACACGCTTCGCGACCTCGGCGAAGCTGTGCGAAAGCTCAAATGGTGCTCCGGCGAGTTCATAGAGGCCGCGGCAGGGGCGGGCGACGAGCCCCTCGCCAACGAGTCGGGCGAGGGTGGGCGCGTCGACACCGCGCGCTGTGAGTTCGGAAAGGCGCATGATCCCATGTTGATCAAGCAGCGCGAGAGCGGTCTTGCGTTGGCTGGGCGCAACGATTGCTGGCATGTTATGAAACGTCGGTTATTGTCTCTGGATACCTGCGTTTCATAACACGGGCCGTTCCTTGATGGGAGTCTTATTTCCTGGGGGCCGCAGCGCGGACGTCCATCCGCAGATGAGTGCGATCCGGATCGTCGCCCCCTCCCCACAGGGGGTTGTCGCGCAAGGGATCAACACAGTTCACGTCATTGAGATAGGTAAGAATTCACCACAAAGGCACACCAAGCATAAGTGCCGCACCGGCGGCCAACGTCCCGGGAGCGCGGGCGTCCCGCCCGCTTTTCAAGGGCGGGCGAGACGCCCGCGCTCCCAGCGTTTGGTATTTCCACGGCTTCGGGCCGTTCCGCGCGGCTCAATCTCTTGCGGCCGCGCTGTCGCGAATGGCAGGCAGGCGCTGCAGCAACTGCGGAAGCGCCATTCTCACTGTCTCCCACACCACATCAAGATCGATCTCGAAATAACCATGCGCGAGCCGGTTGCGCATTCCCTTCATGCCCCGCCATGGCACTTGCGGGTGTTGGTTCAGGAAATCATTGTGGCTCTGCAATAATTTCGTCGCTGCTTCGCCGATGATGACAATATTCATGATCACGGCCTGCTGCGTGCCGCTTGTCGGCCAGGAATTCGCTCTTCTCCAAGCCTTCCACATAAGCGCAGGCCTGCCGTGACGCCTCCAGCATGTGGTCAAGGCAGTCAATCAGGCGACGATCGCTCAAACCGGGCTGGCCTCCGCCAGCACCTGATCGCGGAATCGGGGCGGCAGGTCGCCGGGAGTCAGCAAATCGACAGGAACACCCAGCAGCTCTTCCAATTCAATCTGCATGGCGCCGAGATCAAACAAGGTGGCGCCGGGCAACGCTTCCACCAGCAGATCAAGGTCGCCACCGTCCTCGTCGTCGCCATGCAATACGGAGCCGAAAACCCGCAGATTGGTGGCGGGAAAGCGGCTTGCCACAGCGCGAACCGCAGCGCGGTTCTGCTCAAGGGCGAATGACGGTTTCATTTACGGCCCACAGGCGATGATCCATGTTTCATGATCGCAGATCGCCGCTGTTGGGGCAACAGCAAATTCAAAACCTGATTGTCGCGCTGCATCCCCATTTCTGCCATGCCAGCCAAAGCTGGACCCCAGCCGGCGCTGGGGTGACGGTTGTGGGATGGTGACGCTGGCCAAGCCGGGGTGGCGGTTGTGGGGCGAGAAAAGGGGGCGCTGCCCTTTTTCAAATGCAGGAATGTCATTCCGGGCGCGCGCGCCTCTTCATGGGTTGCGGAGCAAGAATTCTCCACGACGGCTGTGGGATGGCGGCGCTGATACTTCGGCGCGGATGCCGGGTTCTAAATATCCTCTGCATGGCGGCGCAGGGCCGCCGCAGTTGTCGTCATGCCATGGCTTTCAAGCGCCGCGAGGTATTTCGCCGGTGAACGCGGCGGGTTGAGCAGTTCGGCCCGGTGCGCCCTGGCACCCTCCACGACAGCGTCGGTACTGGTGTCAAGCAATGATCGCACAAAGGCGTCGGGGCGGTGCCGCTCAATGGCGTGCGGGTGCGCCTGAGGCGCGCTGGCCGTCTCATTCGAGGCCAAGTTCCTGGCTGATGGCAATCATCTCCTTGAGCGCGCCGCGCGCCCTGGCCCTGCTTTCCAGCCTGTAAGCCTGCACATCCTGGAGCAGCAGGCGCCGGTTCGCGCCGACCATGCGCGCCGGCAGCACGCCTTTGTCGACCAACCCGGCGACGAAAGGCCGCGACACGTTGAGCAGATCGGCCGCCTGCTGGGTGGTGATCTCGGTTGCCAGCGGCAGCAGCGTGACCGCGTGCCCCGCCGCCATCTCCTGCAGCATTTGCAGCAGCAGCTTTGCTGCCGGCGCTGGCAGATCAAGCATGGGGCATTCCTTGCCGGCCGCTATGAGTTGGATGCGCAGCGCCGGCTCGGAGCCGCCGATCTCGTTCAAAACCCGGCTGGCCTCGCGCGCGAGCGCTAAATCCTGATCGGACGGAATCATCGCAACGACGGTAGGACGGGGCATGGATCGCATCTCCTTTACCAACACTTAGGGCTTGTAAGGAAATAAGTGACTCGATGCGAAACGAACCACCACCCCACGACCGTCATCCCAGGGACAAGCTGGGAACCAGCTTGCAGCTTGAACAGGCCTTGAATATCGAAGCTCCGTTACGCTGAAAGCTGGATGCCAGCTTGTCCCTGGCATGACGAAACTGGGGAAAGAGCCGCCTCGACTCGAAGCTGTTATTTCCTGACAACCCCTTAACATGCCGAAACGAACGAAACAAACAAAATTTGCGAAAACAACAATAAGCGCTTCGTTTCCGTCTGCCGAAGGCCAGACAGCCACGCGTTTTCCTGGGAGCACGCCCGCGCTCCCAGGCAGCAAGACGGCAATATGTCGCGCAAGCGATTCACTTATTGTTGGGCGTCGCCTATCGCAGCAAATCGCTCACCACCGAAGGCTTGCGCGCGATCATCGCCAGCAGAACCTGGGCGGGGCCGGTGGGATGCCTGCGGCCATGTTCCCAGTTGAGCAACGTGCCCTTGGCAACACCAATGCTTTTGGCGAACTGGCTTTGGGACAAGCCTGTCTTCGCCCGGATTTCAGCGACATCAATCACCGGCACTTTTACAAGGCGCAAGGTAGCGCCGGTATCCTTGCCGTTCGCAAAGGCAATCGCTTCGTTCAGTCCTTCGACAAGGTCCTCATAAAACTTGCTCATCATCTCACTCCATAGGTTGCGAGCAGTGTCTTGCTCAATTGCACGACATGGGCCAGTTCAGTTTTGCTCAGATTATCCTTCTGATTCCTGGCGAACACGCCCACCAGAAACAGCGGCGCATCGACGCCGCCAAAGACAAACAGAATTCGGCATCCGCCGCTTTTGCCACCGCCTTCACGCGCAATACGCACTTTGCGTAAACCGCCGCCCAGCGGCACACCGCTCTCCGGGTTGGCAGCAACATAATCGACGAGGGCACTGCGTTCGTCATCCGACATGATCGCCCTGGCCTGCTTCACGAAGCCCGCAAGTTCGACAACAGTCTGAAAGGCTGTCATCGCCTCCATCTATATGCTAATGACGCATATGTCAATGGCACACATCGGCCCAGGATCCGCGATGAATTTTCAGGCACCGTTTCCAGGGCTGAATAGGCGCAATTCCGGTGCCAAGAACCGCGCATCAGAATTGTTTTCTCTACAAGCTCTTCGTGGCCAAAGATTCCGGCAAGCATCCAGCCAAGAACATAATCTTTTTCAACAACGTGAGGCGTGAGCGACGTTTGGGCCGCAGTGTCGAGAATTTCACGGCGGCCGATCACCTCGTCAACTCCTTCGCCCAGGTTTCAGGAATACGGAGCTTCCACTTGGAATTGATGCGTGGCGATGGTAGAGCCGGATCAAGCTTTGCATGGCCTGCACTCATCCGCGCCTGACAAAGCGCCACCAGTTTGACCCCGGCGCTTTGACGTTCGGCAAGGAATCCAAGTCGCTTGAACACAGCCCCATTGCCGAGGCGCTCGGCATACTCGATAAGTTTTTGATCGGCGCGATCAGCGCGCTTCAGGTAAGCGTTCAGGCAATCGGCAACATGCTGAATGCCGCCGCCGAGAGCGGGATCGTCCAACATGTCGACAATTGTGCGGTGTACATCTGATACAAGCACCTTGGTTTGATGACGCCAAACAGGTTTGGTTCCGAAGATTTTCTTTGCGTTGATATGTTTCAACACAATTTGGGTTCCGTGCCTCACTTGGTGTCTTTGACGTATGGCTTGCCCCGTGATGACGACGAGGTCCTTGAAAATCTGCTCCGTCAAATCCCAAAATTCGGCGGCTGTTCGGCCTGCGATATAAGCCGGCTCATAGAGTGAGGGTATGAGAACCCAAGGATCATCAAGTGTTTGTTCGGCCCCGAGCGTATCAAGGGCTACTGGAACATAGACACCACGACCGACGCGGTGCAGCCATCCTTGTTCGACCCAGCGCGCCAGTCGTTTCGCGCCATCCGTGCGGGATATGCCGAGCGCACGTGTCACGTGATCGATCTTGATCACATCGCCAGATGACGAAAAAACCTTGGCCAATATGGCGCGGTTGTGCGGGAGTTGTGACAATTTGGGCTGACTTTTCATATGCGTGAATTCGCGGAAAAAGCGAATTCCCGCACTATAACTACACTTATTGCTTACGATTCTCAAGTGCATACACATTCCGTAATTCGCAAAATAATGGAATATATACAGATATAGTGCACTACTTCCACGCCGATCTGACAACCATCCCAAAGCGAAACCGTTGGTAAAATCAGGAAATCCCCAAGCCCTGACCACGCTTCACATTCCATTCCCAGTTGATACCTTGGCTGCTTGTCGCCCCAGAGAGGGGTATTCGTCATTCGTGTGTCGCGCCGCTTGTCTTCGGACCAAGGCGCCGTCCACCACATCACGGTAATTTTGGCGAGTTGTAATTTGGTAATTAACCCCGATAACGGGTTTCGGATTGGTTAACGTGTTGTAAATTCATAGTATTTCAAAATGAGCTGATCGAATCATTGCGTGGAGGCGCTACACCACCTTCGACATCCCTCCCGAACTCTTTCAAAATCAAAACTCGGCATGATCAGCATGATCAACCATCGAGAACCTGGTTCTAGAATTGCTGACAATTTTCCTCCGCCATTGACAGCCGTCCCTGCAAACGCCAAGGATGAGGAGATCATCTAGGCAGAGGTGAATCTCGCCGATGCCCTTCGCAAGCGTAACTGGAATGAGTACAATCAGGTCCTGCGTGACCGGCGCTCCGATGTGTATGATGAGATGCTCGGCTCCAAGGTGACGCCGGACTGGTGCTAGCAAGCACGTCATGTTTCTGAATGCACAAAGGAAGGAATGAAAATGAAGACCAAACTCAATCGCCGCAGCGTTCTAAAGGGCATTACAGCGCTCGCGGGCGGCACAGCCTTGGCGGCGCCCAGCATCATTGCCTCTGCGCGCGCGGCTGAGGCGATCCGCGTCGGCATCATCTCACCGCTCACCGGCGCCTGGACGGTATACGGCAAGGCCCATATTTCTGGCTTCGAACTGGCGGTGGAACAGATCAACGCCGCCGGCGGCGTCAATGGACGGCCGATGGAGCTCGTCGTGGGCGACTCGAAGACGGAACCACGAATCGTCGTCGAGCAGGCAAATCGCCTGATCAGGCAGGAGAACGTGGATTTTCTCGCGGGGACCTTTAGCAGCGCTGAACGCAATGCGGCGGGCCCCGTGGTGCAGCAAAGCGGCAAGCTCCTGCTCTATCCCACCTGGTACGAGGGCCAGAGCAAGGAGTTCTTTCCCGGCGTCTGCAACAAGAACATCTTCATGTTCGGCCCCGAGCCCTCGCAGCAGGTCTGGCCGCATGTGGAGTATGTGGTGAAGAACCACGGCAAGAAGTTCTTCCTGATCGGTTCGGATTATGCGTGGCCGCGTGAAACGAACAAGATGTTCAAGGAAAAATTCGCCGAGTTTGGCGGCGAGGTCGTGGGCGAAGTCTACATTCCCTTCAACACGCCGGAGTATGAATCGGTCCTTCGCGACATCAAGAGTTCGGGCGCCAGCGTGGTATTCCACTCGCTTACAGGGAGCGACACGGTGAATTTCCGCCGCCAGTTCGTCGCCGCCGGCATGAACAAGGATATCGCCATCTGGACTGTGGATGACGAAGAGGTGGTGACCTCGGGTCTGGGCGCAGAGGTGTCGGCTGGAACCTATGTCAGCTT
>JANOTU010000487.1:0-3351 GCA_031416515.1 Hyphomicrobiales bacterium | reverse complement strand
CCGGAAAAGCCGATCTATGACATTCCAGCGCTGCCCATTGTCACCGGCGCTGAACTGACCTCCCGCCTGCTGGAGCAGGCCAAGCCCTTCCACCCGCAATATCATTTCAACCAGATGGTGACGGGGCTGAAGAAGCGCGATGGCGGGTTTGAGCTGGTGACTGACGGCGGTCTGGTGTTCCGCTGCAAAGTTGTGGTCGTCGCCGCCGGCGGCGGCTCCTTCATGCCCAAGAAGCCGCCAATCCCCGGCATCGACGCCTATGAGGGCAGTTCCGTCTTCTACTCCATCAAGAAAATGGAAGCCTTGCGGGCCAAGGATGTGCTGATTGTGGGCGGCGGCGATTCAGCGCTTGACTGGACCCTCAATCTGCAGCCCATCGCCAGAAGCCTCACCCTTCTGCACCGCCGCGACGATTTCCGCGCCGCCCCCGACAGTGTCAAGAAAATGCGCGATCTGGTGGCCGCAGGCCAAATGCAGTTCAAGCTGGGCCAGATCACTGGTCTCAAAGGCGAAGGCGGCATCCTGAGCGCCGCCCAGATCAAGGGCGCAGACGGCTCACACTTCGAGATCACCACCAACGCCATGCTGCCCTTCTTCGGCCTGACCATGAAACTCGGCCCCGTGGCCGACTGGGGCCTCAATTTGCATGAGAACCTGATCCCCGTGGATACCGCCAAGTTCGAAAGCTCCGAACCCGGCATCTTCGCCATCGGCGACATCAACACCTATCCCGGCAAGCTCAAACTCATTCTGTCAGGCTTCCACGAAGCCGCCCTCATGGCCCAGCAAGCCTTCCGCATCAAAAACCCCGGCGAGAGATTGTTATTCCAATACACAACATCAAGCTCCAGCCTGCAGAAGAAGCTGGGCGTGGGGTAAGGCCAAAGTGCAATTCCTGACCTTTCTTCCCCCTCCCCCCTGCGGGGAGGGAGTCACACATTTTTTGCGGGCGTGACTTGCCTTCTTCTCTTCTCCCTTGGGAGAAGAAGGGGCCCATCGTCCTTTCTTGCGACGGGAAGATGAGGGGATGCCGTGCCCGATTAACTGGCTCCGGTGTTCCCTCACCCTCCCATTGCAAAAGCAATGGGCCCCTCCCTCTCCCAAATGAGAGGGAAAAAAGGAAACACGCCAGCTTGTATGGTGGTTGCAAAGATGTGTGCATACATTAGCCCCGCAGGGGGGGAGGGAGACCGACCCGTCATGTTGGCTGCCGGTGTGCCGCATGGGGCTGACGGTGGAACTGAAGATCAAGAAGGCGGCGTAGTCAGATACGGCGGCGAAATTAAACTGATCTGCGTCATCTGCGGATTTTCTTGCCTTCGCAATGCTCACGTCTCCAGCTTCTTCCGGCGCATTCTTTTCTTCGCCAGGTCGAGGGTTTCCCTTCGGTTGGGGCGGCCGAGGAGGTTGCGGAAGCCGTCGCGGCGTTCGTGCACGGAGGCGATGGCGAGGCCGATGGGGATGCCGGCTTCCACAAGAAGGGCCTCGGCCAGCTGCAGGCTGGATTCGATGGTTTCGGGCACGGCTTCGGTCACCCCATATTCGTACAAACGCATGGCGTGTTTTTCATCGCGCGCCCTGGCGATGATCTTGAGATCGGCGCGCTCGGCGCGGGCGGTTTTGGTCACATCATCAACGCGGGCCGGGCTGTCCATGGTCACCGCCAGCGCGCGTGCCTCGGCAAGCCCGCTTTTGCGCAGGAATTCCGGGCTGGCGGCGTCGCCGTAGTAAACGGGATGCCCGGCGCGGCGCTCGCGGGCCACCAGCTCCACGTCATGGTCAATGGCGATATAGGCGATTCTGTGCTCATCCAGCATGGCGCCGATGAGATGGCCCACCCGGCCAAATCCGGCGATGATCACGCGCGGCGCATGATCATCCGGCAACGGCGCTGCGGCCTCGCCCGTGGGGGCCACGGGTTTTTTCATCGACCTTGCCACGCCGCTGCCCACCCGCGCCAGCAGGGGGAGCGCAATCATGGTGACGGTGACAATGAGCAGCGCATCGCTGTTGGTCTGGGTCGTCAGCAACCCAGCCGCCAGCGCCGCCCCCAGGATGACAAAGGCGAATTCGCCGCACGGCCCCAACAGCAACGAAGCCTCAAGGGCCGCCGTCTGGCTCACCTTGAAGGCGCGGGCGAGGCCGTAGATGATGGCGCTTTTCACCGCGATCAGGATGAGGGCGGCGCCGACAATGCGCAGCGGGCTTTGCGTGAGGCCGCCCAGATCAATGCCGAGGCCAACGAGCAAAAAGAACGCCCCCAGAAGAAGGCCCTTGAACGGCTCGATGATGGCCTCGATGGCGCGGCGGTATTCGGTTTCCGCCAGCATCAGCCCGGCGATGAACGCCCCCAGCGCCATGGAGAGCCCCGCCATGCTGGCGGCAACCCCGGTGCCCACCGCGATCAGCAGCGTTGCCGCCATGAACAGATCCGGCGATTTGGTGCCCGCCACCATGCGCAGGAGCGGGCGCAACCCGTAACGCCCCACCACGACAATCAGCGCAATGGCCATCACGCCCTGAAACAGCGCCACGGCAATGCCCTGCACCACCGGCCCGTCGCTGTCGCGGCCCAGAATGGTGACGAGGAGCAGCATGGGGATCACGGCCAGATCCTGAAACAGCAGGATGGCGAAACTGGCGCGGCCCGTCTGCGAGCCCAGCCGCTTGGCATCCGACAAGAGCTGCACCACAATCGCCGTGGAGGAAAGCGACAATGCCGCCGCCATGATCAGGGCCGCATCGACGCCGAACCCCATCAGGCCCATGGCGCTGGCAATGACCGCGTTGGTGATGAGCACCTGCAGGCTCCCCAGCCCAAACACCAGCCGCCGCATGGTGAGCAGCCGCTCCAGCGACATCTCCAGGCCGATCAGGAAGAGGAGGAACACCACGCCCAGCTCCGCCAGCGCCGCCACATTCTCCGGCTCGGCGATGATCAGCGCATTGAAGGCTGGAACACTGGCCGCAAGCTGGCCCATGAGATCCGGGCTGAGCAGGATGCCGACAATGAGAAAGGTCAAGATGGCATTGACGCCAAAGCGCAGGAACAGCGGCACCACCAGCCCCGCCACCCCAAGGATGATGAGGAATTCCTTGTAGTGGGTGAAACCTTCCATGACTCTCCTGTCTCCAGCCTACAACAACAGCGCCCTGGCGAGATCGGCATGCTCAAAAGCGCTCTCCATCCGGTCGATTTCGCCAGGGCGGGCCTGCAGGGCGAAGGCTGCTTCGCGCCAGGTTGCGGTGACCGCCGCCACCTCGCCTATCATCGCCCTGGCCGCCGGCAAGCCCAAGCCAAAATAGCCCGCGACCGACACGACAAGGTCCAGATCGCAGGTTCCCTCGTCG
>JANOTU010000486.1:0-3107 GCA_031416515.1 Hyphomicrobiales bacterium | reverse complement strand
GCACGGTCTGCTCGATCTGGGTCGTCATGTTGCCGCTGGTCGCGTCAAGGCGGGTGAACAATTGCTGGGTGGTGCCTTCCAGGCGGGTGTTGAGCTGCTGGGTGGTGTCCTCAAGGCGGTTGTAAAGTTCCAGGGTCGAATCCTCAAGCCGGGTCGCCACTTCTATGGTGGCGCGGTTGAGGAGTTCGTTGAGGCCGTCCTGGGCCTTGGTGACATTGATCACAAAGCCATCAGAAATGGTGATGAGCTTCTCGGTGATGGCGCCGCCTGAGTTTTCAATGCTGGAGGCCAGCGCGATGCCGGAATCCTGCATCTGGCGGTTGACCATTTCCGCCGTCTCGCGGATGTGGTCGGTGACAGCGCCACTTGTCGATGACAGCAGATTGTTGACCGATTGGATCTGACCGGTGACATGGGCGGCGATGTCTTCGATGCGGCCAAGCGAGGGTCCGGTGGCATTGTCGATGAGCCGGTGGAAGCGTTCGGAGGTTTCATCCATCCTGCCGGTGATCGCCGCCACGGTGTTGTCCAACTGACCAACAATGTGACCTGATGTCTCGTTGATAACCCCGGTGAAAGTGACCGAAGCCTTGCCAATGGCCGCTTGCACCTGCTCTGAGGCATCGGTGATGCGGGCGGCGGACACCGTGTTCTGGGTTTCGATTTCGCCAAGAATGCGCGAGGCGGTCTCGACAAGGCTGTGGGCGACCATGCTGGTGCGGTCATCAATGGCGGAGATAACCCGCGAAGCTGTGTCTTCAACGCGCGCGTTGGCGATGGTTGATTGTTCTTCCAGGCGCCCGAACACCAATCCGGCGGAATCATCGAGCTTGGTGACAATGTGCTCGGTGCGGACGCCGATTTCATTGAACAGCGCCGCGGTCGATTGCTCAACCCGGCCAGCCAGCCCCGATCCGGTTGAATCGAGCTGGGCAATCAAATTGCCCCCCGTATGGTCGAGCCCGGCAATCAAATCCTTGCTGGTCTTGGCCACCTTGTCGAGATAGTCGGCGGCGACTGATTGCAGGCCTTGGGCCACAAGTCCGCGGCTTTGCTCGATCTGGCGGCCGGTATCAATGCCGGCGCGCTCAATCTTGTCAATCAGCTCGGTGGTGGTCGAATTCAAACGGTATGCGGTGTTGCTGCCGGTGGACTCGATCAGCTCAAACAAATTGTCGGCCACATGCTTCATCTGCTCGGTGGAATTGGCGATGGCATGTTCGATGGTGCGCGAGACCTCCTGGTTGGTGGCGTTCATCCGCTCGATGCTCTGCCGGATATTCTGGATGATGGTTGATTCAATGCCCTGCACGCTGCGGCCAAAATCAGCCGTTTCAGCGTGGAGCACGCTGGTGGACTGCGACAGCTGCTCGATGTGGTTGGTGAAATGGCGCGAGAATTCGCGCAGCTCATCAACCATGACAACGGAAACCCGCCCCATCTGGGCGGTCTGTTCGCCAACCGCCTGGCCGGCAGTCGTCGCCCGGGTCGCCATTTCATCAACCGTGCGGGCGATCTCAACGGTGGTCTCGCGCAGGCCATGTTCAAGGCGGGCGATCGTGGCATTGGCGTTGCCCACGACAATATCAAGATTCTGGGTGTTCGACTCGAGGCGCGCGAGCAGCGGATTGGCGTCATTGTTGATGACCAGGCTGGCCTGATGCAACGCTGTGCGCTGGTTCTCGATGCCCGCCACCAGATTGCGGATGCGGTCTTCATTGCCGCCGAAGGCGCGCTCAATGGCGGCGATTTCCTTGTGGACCACTTCTTCAAGAACGGTCGCGCGCTGAACGGCATGTTCAATGCCGCTCACCAGGAGATCAACTTCCGAGCGCACGGCCTGGGCGATCGAGGTGATGCTTTCCGAAGCCACGTCCTGGGGGCGCACCAGGCGCAGCGCAGAATGCACGAGGACTTCCGAAACCTGGTGCAGCTGCGCAGACTTGTACAGGAAATAGGCGATGGCAACAGCGATGCCGATGGGAAACACCAGCAAGGCGATGGCCCGCATCACCTCCGGCAGGCCTGAGCCGGGTGCGCCAAGGGCGGTCGGGAAGACAAAAAACCAGCCCGCGATCCATGGCAGGATCAGCGCAAAGGCGGCCCAAAAGGGTATGTAGGAAGGCTTGCGGCGCAGCCTTGCCAATAATTTGGTGATGCTGGGATCATTCTCGCTGGTCGATTTTGAGACAGAAGACGCAAGTTCCGTCTCTGGCCGTGGCAGATCGCGCCTTGTGTCTTCGGCCACACGCTTGTCGGGACGCCGCGTTTCAGTCTTGTTGATTGCCATTGTACCACCTGAACTCATGAACATACCGCAGATGTGTTGACGCTTCTAGCTTTCCATCGCCGGGCCAGCTTGAACACGCTGGGGCGCTGGTTTCAAGTTTTATTTAAAAATTGGTTAATATTCTGCATCGAATTGCCATGGTTCCTGAAACCGGCTGATCATCGGGCGGCGCTATATCTGTGCCCATCCGGATCAAGGGGAAGCAGGGCATGGCACAGCACAGCAGGCAGGCGGCGTCTGACATATTGGATTGGGGCCATCTGGCGCGTTACACCCTGGGCAGTCCGGTTCTGGAGCAGGAAATCATCGACCTCTTCCTGCCGCAACTGGCTCAGATCACGGCGCGGCTGAAAACCGCACCCGACACGGCCACCTGGCGCCTGGCCGTGCACACGTTGAAAGGTTCTGCCGCTGCGGTAGGAGCCATCCAGATCGGCGCCATTGCCGCAGGGCTGGAAGAACTGGGCTTCGAAAGCCCCGCCGCCTGCCGCGCCAACGTGATCGCCGCCCTCGACGTGGCCATCGGCCTGTTCCGTGAGGCGGCTGGCTGATCTTCAGTCAAAAGTCCGGGCGATGGGTTGCTTTGACGAAGGAAGAGTTCACCACAAAGGCACAAAGGCCACGAAGGAGAAGTCACGAGGAGGTAAGAAAGGAATGCCTGGCCTTTATTGCAGCGCCGCAGGCATCCCTTTCTTTTCTTCTTTGTGTCCTTGGTGCCTTTGTGGTGAATCCTTCTTTTCTTGCCAAAGACTCTCTTCCGCCATCTCCGCCCGTTGTGTTTTGCCGCCTGATCGCCTAGAAGCCCGTTCGGAATAAC
>JANOTU010000485.1:0-4794 GCA_031416515.1 Hyphomicrobiales bacterium | reverse complement strand
TCGCGCTTGCGCCCGCCGCGCTTCGCCTTCGGTATCAACGGCGCAACATGCGCCCATTCCTCATCGGTGACATCGCTCGGGTATCGCAGGTGATCGCGATTGTACCTCGCTCGATTTTCATTCGTCCACATTGCGGCAGTCCTCCACGAATCAGGCAACTGCCTGCCTTGAATCATAAGTGACTCATAAGACTCAAGAACTTTCGAGACGGACACTTAGCCATCGCTGTGAGGAATGCCGACAGATTGAAGCGATATTGGACTGCGGCGCATATGAACGGCAACAATTGTGACTTTGATTGAGAATGGAGATGAAAGCCCTGCCCGCAGGGCTGGGTTTCCCGATTGCCAAGTTTCTGCTGAAATATGGGGTGGGCGCAGGGGAATCGGGTGAAGGCAGACATGCCGCGATGAGGCTGGCAACGCAGTCGTCATCGCATGCGGCGGGTTCCGCCTGGGGCGGATGCAATCCCTTCCGTATGCCTTGCAGGCGAGATTGCGCACCATGTGTTTGATGGGGGTGAAGTTAGTCGGTGTCTTTTCCCCGACTCTCCATCACCGGCCCTGAGCCGGTGACCCAGCCTGTCCGCCACTCTGCCGCCTGCAGTCTGGGTGGCCGGGTCAAGCCCGGCTATGGAGAGATGGGGGAAACAACCACCTCTCCAAAATATTTTACATATAGATGAAAATAGTCCTTGACAGGGAAGTTTATGTTCGCTATAGGTTCTCCACCCTCCCAGAAGGGGTTTCGTTCGCGACGGTGACCGGGATGGGGGGAATCGGCTCTTGACGCCAATGTGTATCGTGCGCATGGCGTCTGGCGGCTTCCGGGAGTTCAGGGGTGTGATGCCCTGGAGTTCTGGGATTCGGGACACGGAAGCGGAAGCGAACCACTATCCGCACGTTCACCCGGAAGACCGAAAAGAGGCCGTAACGTGGGTGGCAGCTGAGTAGCGAGCCAGCCGGGTGGCTCCCGGCAGTTTCTTTGCGAAAGGCCAAGCGCCCACGCAACCCTTCTTCTTCATCCGGTCTCCAAACATGGGACCGCATCAGGCAGAGCTTTGCCTGTGGCTTCCCCCAAACAGGGGACATTCTCATTTGCGCCGGCAAAAATCTTGCAGTTAGGCTTGCAAATCCGGCAAGACAGGCTAATCTGTGCGCCAAGTGGGGATTTGAATGGCAGAAACAGGAACGTACGCATTGCGCCTTTCAGGGATATCAAAATCCTATGGAAGTGTGCGGGCGTTGGAAAAACTTTCCTTTGACGTGGCTGTCGGTCGCTTTTTCGTTCTGTTCGGCCCAAGTTCGGTTGGCAAGACCACGACACTTCGCGCCATCGCGGGATTGGTGAAGCCAGATCTGGGCCGGGTTGAAATCGACGGCAAGGATTTTACCCATGCGCCCATCAACGGGCGCGGCGTATCCATGGTGTTCCAGTCTTTCGCGCTTTATCCGCACCTCACGGTGTTTGAAAATCTCTGCTACCCGCTGCGGGAAGAAAAAGTTCCGAAAGCTGAAATCAAGACCCGCGTTGGCGAAACCGCCGAGATGCTGAAACTCTCGCACCGGCTGGACCGCAAGCCGGGCACGCTTTCCGGCGGCGAGCAGCAGCGGGTCGCGCTTGGGCGTTCGCTGATCCGGCGTCCCAAAATTCTTCTCCTTGATGAGCCGCTCACCAATCTTGATGCTAAGTTGCGCCATGACATGCGCGCCGAACTCAAGCGCCTGCACCGGCAGTTTGGCATGACCATTGTTTATGCAACCCCTGATGAACTTGAAGCGCTGTCCATGGGCGAAGAAATCGCCGTGATGCGCGACGGCAAGGTTGTGCAGCGGGGATCACCCGATGAGTTGTATGAGAATCCCGCTGATATTTATGTGGCCGGAAAAATCGGCTCGCCGCACATGAACATGATGCAGGGCGTGGTCAGCAGCGATCCTTCTTATCTCGACACACCCTTCGGCAAGATGGCGGTGAATCGGCGCAGCGCCCGCGCTGGCGAGGCAGCGCTCATCGGCATCAGGCCCAGCGATTTAAGGCTGGCCCAGAAGGGCGAGTCGGCGATCGAATCCAAAATTCATTTGCTTGAACCACTTGGCGATGTCACCATCGTCTCGGTTGAAGCGAAAGACCAGCTCTTGCGCATGGTGCTTCCTGAAGCCAGCGCCACCACAATGAAACCGGGCGATCCCGCATCAATCGTGATCGACCCCGCCAAAATCCACATCTTCCGCGCCGCGAGCGGTCAGGCGATGACCTGAATGCAAATGGCCTGAAGCAACCCATGGGAGGAGACCCCGAATGATTACAACGACGAAAATGAAAGGACTGGCAACAGCCGCAGGCTTTGCCGTTCTGCTGACGATGGGCGGTGCGACAATCGCATCCGCCGAAGACGTGACCCTCACAATGGCGGCCCCCGACTGGCCGCCAACCCGCATCATGAAGAAGATGTTCGACGAGCAGTACAAATCGAAGACCGGCAACACTGTGAAGCTGGACGTCGATTTTATTCCGTGGCCGGACTTTTACACCCGCGTCAATGCCTCGCTCACAAGCGGCGAGCAGAAGTACAATTTCGCTGTGTCGGATTCGCAGTGGCTCGGTGCCTTCGTGGAAGGCGGCTATTTCCGCAAGGTCAATGACCTCATCGACGCCGACCCGGAGCTGAAGGCGATCTTGGATGACATGCATCCAGCTCCCCTCAACGCCTATTCCACCTATCCGCACAAGACGCCAAACTATTACGGCTTCCCGCAATTCCCGGACGTGATCGTGAACTTTGTCCGGAAAGACATTGTCTGCCACGAGGAAGAGCAGAAGAACTTCATGGCGAAGTTCAACGAGAAGCTGCCCTGCACGCCGGAAGAACTGGACACCATTGACTGGGCCATGTTCGAGAAGATCGGCCAGTTCTTCCAGAGGAAGAAGGGCGACATGCTGGCGGGTGTTCCTGCTGACGATGACTTTTACGGCATCGCCTATCAGGCCGGCAAAGGCTACGACTTCTCGTCGATGCAGATCAACGGCTTCATCTGGCAGTATGGCGGCGACACCTGGAATGAAACCGCAGCCCCCAAGGGCCAGGCCGAAGGTGTGGTGAATTCGCCGGAAGCGGTGAAGGCGCTCGAGCATTATCTGCGCCTGATCCAGTACATGCCGCCAGTGGCGAAGACCGGCACCATGGACATCTTCAAGTCGGACGAGCTGTTCCGCGAAGGCAAGGTGGCCATGAACCTCGACTGGATCGGCCTTGGCGAAGCCTCGCTTGACCCCAAGACCTCAAAAGTTTCGGACAAGCTGGCCTTCGGCCTGATGCCGGGCCTCAAGGGCGCGGACGGCAAGATCATCCGCTGGTCCAACATCGGCGGCCAGCCCTTCGTGCTGACCACCTGGACCACGGATACCCAGATCAAGGAAGCCGTTGGCTTTGTGAAGTGGTGGCTCTCGCCTGAGATCCAGCATCAGTTCGCAGCGGGCGGTGGCCAGTCGGCCATCAAGTCTGTGTACACGGATCCGAAGTACAATACCTATCGTCCGTGGAACCGGGCCTGGGCGCCCAGCCTCGACTGGCAGAAGGACGTCTGGCATGTGCCGCAGTTCTTCGACCTGCTCACCCAGCAGCAGGACCAGTTCGACCTTGCCATCACCGGCAAGCAGGACGCCAAGACAACCCTCGACAATATCGCCAAGTATCAGCAGAACCTGCTGAAAGAAGCGGGATTGATTGAGTAAAACAAATGGGACGCGCGCAGAAATGCGCGCGTCCTCTCGATTTTCGGCTGGATGACGGTTTTGGAATTTAAGATTTTTATCTTGACAAAGGAATTATTTGTGCTATAATGGCCGCATGATGACCGCTTCGCCCTCATTCTTCACCGTCTCTCCAGACAATTGGAAACTAGCTATTCCAGCGGGGCTTGTGGTTTGCGCTGTTGCGATTTCCGCGTTGCCGGTGAATGTGGCGTTCTGGATTGCGGGTGCGATGTTCGCCATGGTGGCGGCGGCTTTCGCGGTCAACGCCTATCGCCACCATTATTTTGGCGGCCTGCTCGTGGCTCCGGCGATTGCCGTGCTTGTTGTCATGAATATTTTTCCGCTACTCTGGTCGCTGGGGCTTTCCTTCTTCGCCTATCAGAGCAGCCAGCAAACCATGCGCTTTGTGGGCCTGCGCAATTATGAGACACTGCTCACCAATGACCTGAAAGCGCCGGAACTCTGGGCCAATCTTACCAACACCGCGCTGTTTGTGGTGCTGACCGTCGTTGCGCAGATGATCATTGGCTTTCTGCTGGCGGTGATGTTCGCCAAGCAATTCCCTCTGCGCAAATACCTGCTTATCCTTGTGCTCACCCCCATGATGCTCTCAGTGGTGGCAGTGGGGGTGTTTTTTTCCTACTACTATGATCCAACCTTCGGCCTCATCAGCCAGGCGGTGAAGGCCTGGAATGGCGAGCAGTTCATTCTCTTTTCCAACAAGACCGGCGCAGTAGCGGGCATAGTGTTTGCTGATGCCTGGATGTGGTCGCCGTTTGTGATGCTGCTGGTGCTGGCGGGCCTCGTGTCGGTGCCTAAATATCTTTATGAAGCGGCGTCGATTGACCGGGTTGGCGCATGGCGCAGGTTCTGGAGCATCACCTTTCCCTATATACGGGGGCTGCTCATGCTGGCGCTGCTGTTCCGCACCATCGAGGCCTTCAAGATGGCGGATCTTGTGATCCTGCTCACCAAGGGCGGCAATGACACGATGACGATTTCCTACCACGTGATCCGCATCGCCAACGAGCAGAACAA
>JANOTU010000484.1:0-4330 GCA_031416515.1 Hyphomicrobiales bacterium | reverse complement strand
CAGAGAGAAAGTCCCCGCCGCCGCAAGCGCTGAATACTCCCCCAGCGAATGCCCCGCCACATAAGCTGCCGTGTTGGCAATCGTCATGTCCCGCTCAGCCTCCAGCACACGCACCACCGCCATGCTCACCGCCATGAGCGCAGGCTGGGCATTCTCGGTGAGCGTCAGCTCAGCCTCCGGTCCCTCCCACATAATCTGCGATAGCCTCTGCCCCAGCGCCGCATCCACCTCCTCAAACACCGCCCGCGCCGAGGCAAACCTCTCCGCCAGCGCCCGTCCCATGCCAATGGCTTGACTGCCCTGGCCCGGAAATGTGAATGCAACTGTCATGGTGCCCTTTCAATTTAATCTTGATCCGGCACGAAACATGGGCGCGAGGCCAAGTCAACAATGAATATGCGCGAAAACCATAGCCCATGACCGAGGTAGCCCTTGGCATCGACATCGGTACGTCAGGCGTTCGCGTTGCCGCCACGGACCACGCAAACCGGCTGCTGGGACTGGCCAGCGCCGATATCGGGCAGGACACTGGCGGTTGGTGGAGTGCTGCGACGGCTGCGCTTCGGGGGATGGATCTTACGGGTCTGACTGTCAAAGCCATCGCTGTTGATGGCACCTCGGGCACGATTCTCCCCATCGCCGCGGATGGCGCGCCCCTTGGTTCCGCCTCAATGTACAATGAACTGGCTGATCCCGCTGACGTGGCGCGGGTTGAAGCTTCGGCGCCTGAAGGAACTGCTGCCCGTGGCTCGACTTCCCCCCTGGCGCGCGCCATGGCGATGCAGGGCCGCATCGCGCATCAGGCCGATTGGATCGCGGGGCAATTCTCAGGCCGCTTTGATGTAACTGATGAGAACAACGCGCTCAAGTCCGGCTATGATCCGGTGGCGCGGCGCTGGCCGGAGTGGATCGCCGCAACCGGATTTGATCCAGCGCGCTTTCCGCAGGTCGTGCCTGCGGGGCAGCGCACGGGGACCATCCGGGCCGAGGTTGCCGACCACCTCAAGCTGCCGCGTGACGTGGCAATTGTCGCTGGCACCACGGATGGCTGTGCGGCCTTTCTGGCCAGCGGGGCCAGTGAGCCCGGTGATGGGGTTACCTCGCTGGGCACGACACTGACACTCAAGGTCCTTTCCGATCGCCCGGTTTTCGCAGCCCGTTACGGCATTTACAGCCACCGCATTGGCGACCAATGGCTGGCAGGCGGCGCTTCCAATAGCGGCGGCATTGTGCTCGGGCAGTATTTCAGCAAGGACGACATCGCGAGGTTCACGCCGCTGCTTGATCCCGATCACCCAACAGGTCTCGACTATTACCCCCTGCCAAAGCCGGGTGAGCGCTTTCCTGTCAATGATCCAAACTTTGCGCCCCGCCTTGAGCCGCGCCCCGAGGACGATCTGATTTTCTTTCAGGCCATTCTTGAAGGCATCGCCGCCGTCGAGGCCTTGGGCTACAAGCGCCTGGGCGAGCTTGGTGCTTCGGCGCTCACATCGATTCGGAGCGCTGGCGGCGGCGCCAGCAACAAGGCCTGGACAAGAATGCGACTGCGCGCCCTGGGTGTTCCTGAAAAACCATCTCTCAGTGAACACGCAGCTGTTGGTACAGCGCGGCTTGCCTGGCGGGGCGTTGGCCATGCGAATTGACGGCCTTTCTCAAATCGCCGCGCGTTTTGGCGGCATGCTGATTGACCAGTTCGGGGTCATTCACGATGGCGAGAAGCTTTACCCCGGAGCGCTGGGCGCGCTGGCTGAGCTTAAAGCCCTGCGCATTCCCGTGGCCGTCATGACCAATTCCGGAAAACGCGCCGCAGCCAATCGCCAGCGTCTGGTCAAAATGGGTGTGCCGCGCGGGAATTTCGTTGACTGCATCAGTTCGGGCGAGCTGGCCTATCAGTCACTTGCAGGCAAGCGCGCCATTCTCATTGGCAGGTCGGGCGACCATTATGGCTTTGATCACACAACATTCGTGGCCACGCCCGAGGATGCGGAGGTTATTCTGATTATCGGCTCCGATGCGCCGCGCACGTCGCTGGCCGATTATGCCAGGCTGTTAAGAGGCCTCACGCTGCCAGCGATCTGCGGCAACCCCGACAAGCTCATGCTGACGCCGCAAGGGTTGCAGCCTGCGCCCGGCGCCATCGCAGCGCTTTATGAGGAGATGGGAGGCAAGGTCACATGGATCGGTAAGCCCTTTCCTGCCATTTTTGCGGGTGCCCGGGAATTGATCGGCAACCCAGCCCAGGCGCTATGCATAGGCGACAGCGCCGAGCATGATGTGGCGGGTGGCCGCGCGGCGGGGTTAACCACGCTCCTGGTCATGACTGGAATTTCTGTTGGTCTTGATCCAGGCCAAATTGATCCGCAACCTGATTTTTGGATGGACGCATTGCAATGGTAGAACTCGAAGCCCTGCGCCGCCTGTCGGCGCGTGTTGGCGCTGATCCGCTTCTGGTGCAGGCCGCAGGCGGCAACACCTCGCTCAAGCACAACGGCCTCATGTGGATCAAGGCATCGGGCACCTGGCTCCGCGATGCTGTCGCCCGGGATATCTTTGTGGCGGTGGACCATCAGCGCCTCACGGCGGCCCTGGCGCGCCATGATGCCGCTTGCGAGTCTTGCGTTGATTTTGCGCAGGCAGGCGCCACTTTGCGCCCGTCAATTGAAACCACAGTCCACGCTCTCATGCCGCAGCCTGTTGTGGTGCATGTCCACTGTGTCAACACCATCGCCTGGGCGATCCAGGCTAATGCCGAAGCGGCGCTTGGCGTGCTGCTTCAGCGGTTCAACTGGGCATTCATCCCCTATGCCAGGCCCGGCCTGCCGCTGGCAGGCGCCATTGCGCAAAGACTGCGCCCTGAAACCGACGTGCTGGTTCTCGGCAACCACGGCCTCGTTGTCGCAGCCCAAACAGTGGCTGAGGCGGAGGCCCTTTTGGACCGTGTTGTCGCCCGTCTCCAGCGCCCCGCGCACCCCACTGTGGCTCCGCGCCTTGAGACCATAAGGGCGCTTTGCGCCGGCACGGATTACAGCCCCGCAGCCAGCGCTGAAACCCACGCATTGGCAACTGATGCCCACGCGTTGGCGATCGGTGGCCACGCTGTCTACTATCCCGATCACGTGGTCTTTCTGGGTGTGGGTGTGGCAACCGCGATGGCCAGCGGCGCCGCACTCGTGGCACTTCCCGGAAAGGGTGTTGTTGTCCGCAATGATGCCAAGCCCGCCGTGGAGCCCATGGGTCGCTGCCTGGCCGATGTCATGCGCCGCATCGGAACCGCCGACCAATTGCGCGCCCTCTCCGAAAGCGACATTGACCGGCTGGTAAACTGGGACGCGGAGATATACCGCCAAACCTTGACGCAAACGGCCTCCGGCCCCGAACGCGTCTAGTTGCCGGCAGCCTTGGCGGGATTAGCTTCACGTTCTTTCAACATGCCGTCCACGAGCACAACCGTGCGTTCGAGATCGCCGATGGCGTCTTCGAGTTCGACGCGTTGGTTGCGGAGAGCTTCGAGGCGCTCGCGCATTTTGGTCGACGCAATGCGAAGCTGCGTGAGCTGGCCATCGCGGAGATTATAGAGATCGAGCATCTCCTTGATCTCTTCCAGCGCAAAGCCAACTTTCTTGCCACGCAGGATAAGCTGCAGGCGCGCCCGGTCCCTGTAGGTGAACAAACGGGTCCAGCCGCGGCGTCCGGGATGCAGCAGGCCCTTCTGCTCGTAAAAGCGCAGTGTGCGCGGCGTCACCTGATATTCGCGGCAGAGCTCGGTAATTGAGTAGGTGCGGTCCCTGCCGGTACGGTTTTTGTTGTCCTTGGCTGCCATGATGAACTCCCTCTGATCGGTTTCAAATCAATTGCGATGTCTACTCCCCCAGCGTAAGACAGTGCAAGCCCTCAACCAGCAGAAATTCCAAATGTCCCTGTGCTACGCGTTTTTTCATGATTGAGGCTGATTTTGAAGTTCGAGCAGTCCGGGGGGGGGGGGCGGTTTTGAGGTGAGGATGGTCTGGAGGAGGACGTCCCAGTTGGGAAAGACCATGTAGGCGGTGTTGCCGCCGCTGCGCCGGGTGGCTACGGGGATGGTGTCATCAACGATGTCAAACAGCGTATCCACCCCATTGCTGGTCACCGTCGCGAACAGAACCCCTTCGCGGGATGGATGGCGAACGTATACATAACTTCATATTCCTTGTCAAGGACTATTTTCAAATTCAATTATCCACAGATGACGCAGATGGCCACGGGGCAGACCTGGGAGGAGATGTGGACAGATTTGCTCAGGCCATTGACCGCCCACGCGGAGGCGCCGCGTCTATGGCGGCGCTGGAAGCAG
>JANOTU010000483.1:0-2583 GCA_031416515.1 Hyphomicrobiales bacterium | reverse complement strand
CCGTGAGCGCGAACCTCCTCTGCCTGTCTTCCCCTTCTCCCCTCGCGGGAGAAGGTGGCGCGAAGCGCCGGATGAGGGGGCGGTTCAGCGAGTCCCATCGGCATTTGTCCTGGCTGAACCGCCCCCTCATCCGACGTCACGCCCGCGGCGCGCCGCCACCTTCCCCCGCAAGGGGGGAAGGAAGTGACTATGCGTAATCCCGCCCTCATACTCTGCGTTGATGACACGCCGGAAAACCTCGAAATCCTCCAGGTGCGCCTGGAGGCCAATGGCTATGAGGTGGCTCAGGCTGTGGACGGCGAAGACGGCCTCGCCAAGGCGCGCGAGCTGAAACCCGACCTCATCCTCCTTGATGTGATGATGCCCAAGCTTGACGGCATTGCCGTGGTCAAGGCACTCAAAGCCGATCCCGTCATGCGCGGCATTCCGGTCATCCTGGTGACGGCGAAATCCGATACCAGCGACGTGGTGGCGGGCCTTGATGCGGGCGGTGATGATTATCTCTCCAAGCCATTCGAGCACGCAGCGCTGCTCGCCCGGGTGCGCTCCATGCTGCGGCAGAAGGCGCTTCACGACAAGGTGGAGGAACAAGCGGCGCAGATGGAAGACTGGAACCGTTCGCTGCGCCGCTTCCTGCCCAACCAGTTGGCCGATCTGGTGATGTCGGCAAATTCATCAGATGCATCCGCATCGCTTCTGCAAAGCCACCGCCGCGAGGTGACGGTGGTGTTCTGCGATCTCCGCGGCTTCACCGCTTTCGCCGAGACCGCCGAGCCCGAAGAGGTGATGACCGTGCTCAAGGAATACCACGCCTGCCTGGGTGCTCACATCATCCAGCACGAGGGCACGCTGGAGCGCTTCATGGGCGATGGTCTGCTGGTCGTCTTCAACGATCCCGTCATCTACGACGATCACACCGAAAGAGCTGTCCGCATGTCGCTTGGCATGCGCGATGATGTCGCCGCATTCACCGAACGCTGGCGCAAGCAGGGCCATGATCTGGGCTTTGGCATCGGCATTGCCCGTGGCCACGCCACCATCGGGCGGATCGGCTTTGACCAGCGCTGGGACTACGCGGTGATCGGCACCGTCCCCAACCTCGCCGCGCGCCTGTGCGCAGAGGCCGAAACGGGACAGATTCTCGTCGGCCAGCGCGTCTTCAGCGCCATTGAGCAATCCGTCGAATCCCGCCACATTGGCGACCTCGCCCTCAAGGGCCTGAGCCGCCCGGTGCCGACCTACGACATCATCCGCTGGGTCGGCGGGCATTTTGCTGCACCTGCGAAATAGGCTTGCTCAAATTGCGGGCGCGATATAGGTTCCGCTGACTTTATCAAGCGGACATTGGATGACATGCAGATCAAAAAAGTCGGCATCGTAGGTGCTGGTCAAATGGGCACCGGCATTGCGCAAGTGTGCGCTCAAGCCGGGTTTGAGGTGGGCCTCAATGACGTCAGCAACGAGCGCATAGAGGCGGGCCTTGCCGCCATCAATGGCAATCTGGCCAAGCGGGTCAAATCGGCCAAGCTCAGCGAGGCTGACCGCGATGCAGCGCTTTCACGCATCAAGCCGGTCGCCTCCTTTGAGGGCTTTGCCGATTTTGATCTGGTGATCGAGAGCGCTGTTGAGAACGAGCAGGTCAAGCGCGGCATCTATCAGGCGCTGTGCCCGCATCTGAAACCTGAAGCCATTGTTGGCACCAACACCTCATCAATCTCGATCACGAGGCTTGCCGCCTCCACCGATCGCCCGGAAAAATTCATGGGGATTCACTTCATGAACCCCGTGCCGGTGATGGAGTTGGTCGAACTCATTCGCGGCATCGCCACCGAGGAATCAACTTTCAACGCGGTCAAGGAATTCACCCTGGCGCTGAACAAGACTATCGCCGTTTCGGAAGATTTCCCCGCCTTCATCGTCAACCGCATCCTGCTGCCGATGATCAACGAGGCGATCTACACGCTCTATGAGGGTGTGGGCGGCGTTGAAGCCATCGACACCGCCATGAAGCTGGGCGCCCACCATCCCATGGGACCGCTGGCTTTGGCCGATTTCATCGGGCTTGATACCTGTCTCTCGGTGATGCAGGTGCTTTACGAAGGCCTCGCCGATTCCAAATATCGCCCCTGCCCGCTCCTGGTTAAATATGTCGAAGCCGGCTGGCTGGGCCGCAAGGCCAACCGCGGATTTTATGATTACCGCGGCGAAAAACCGGTGCCAACCCGCTGATATACTGATCCACGCCACAGGCTGAGATTTGTAACAAAGGTTAGCGTGCCCTCTCTGCAAACCGGTTCAATGCTCCGAAGAAAGGAAGAATTCAACACAAAGGCACCAAGGCCACAAAGAAACACAAAGCATAAGTGCCGCACCGGCGGCGCAGGGGGCTCCCTGATTCTTTTTGCCTTCTTCGTGGGCTTGGTGACTTTGTGGTGAAACTTCCTGTCTTTCTTGCCCGTGTTTTTGCCACTTCTGCCAGTGATTGTTGTGCGGTGACCAACTTCCCGGGGCGCGGGCGTCCCGCCCGCATCCAAGGGCGGGCGAGACACCCGCGCTCCCAGCGTTTGGTATTTCCGTGGCAGG
>JANOTU010000482.1:0-2070 GCA_031416515.1 Hyphomicrobiales bacterium | reverse complement strand
GAGGCCCGCCAGCATTTTGATATTGGCGAGTGGCTGGGGCAGATGGATTTTGAGACGGCGACCAAAATCTCAGGCTCGCGCTTTGTGGTGCTCAGGGGACAGTTGGCGCGGCTGGAGCGGGCGCTGGCGCAGTTCATGCTGGATTTGCAAACCGGCGCGCATGGCTATACCGAGCATTACGTGCCTTACATGGTGAGTGACCAGGCCATGTTCGGCACCGGGCAATTGCCGAAATTCGCCGATGATTTATTCAAGACCAGCGATGGCCGCTGGCTGATCCCCACGGCGGAGGTCTCGCTCACCAATCTGGTGCGCGAGAAAATTCTGGATGAAAAAGAACTGCCCTTGCGCCTCACCGCCTATACGCCGTGCTTTCGCGCCGAAGCGGGTGCCGCGGGCCGCGATACGCGGGGGATGATCCGCCAGCATCAGTTTTCAAAGGTGGAACTTGTCTCCATCACCACGCCCGAACAATCGCGCCAGGAACTCGAGCGCATGACGGGTTGCGCTGAAGAGGTGTTGAAGCGCCTGGGGCTGCATTACCGGGTGATGAAACTGTGCGCTGGCGACATGGGCTTTGGCGCGGCCATGACCTATGACATCGAAGTGTGGCTTCCGGGGCAGAACGCTTTCCGCGAAATTTCATCGTGTTCTTTGTGCGGGGATTTCCAGGCGCGGCGCATGGAGGCGCGGTATAAGCCGCTTGAGGGCAAGGGTTCGCGGTTTGTGCATACGCTCAATGGTTCTGGGCTTGCTGTGGGCCGCACGATGGTTGCTGTTCTGGAGAATTATCAGAATGGCGATGGCAGTGTCACAATTCCCGAAGCGCTCCGGCCCTATATGGGCGGGGCTGAAAAAATCACGAGGTCATAATGCGCATACTTGTCACCAACGATGACGGCATTCACGCTCCCGGTCTGGAAACGCTGGAGCGCATTGCCCGGTCTATTTCTGATGATGTCTGGGTGGTGGCGCCGGCGGAAGAGCATTCCGGGGCGGGGCATTCGCTCTCATTGGCCAATCCCATTCGCTACCGCGAAATTGACAAGCGCCGCTTTGAAGTGGCGGGCACGCCAACGGACTGCGTGGTGATGGCGGTGCGCAAGATCATGCCGGCGATGCCGGATCTGGTGCTCTCCGGTGTCAACCGCGGCCAGAACATCGCCGATGATGTCACCTATTCCGGCACGATTGCGGCCGCCATGGAGGGAACAGCGCTGGGGCTCAAATCCATCGCACTTTCACAAGTAACCGGCATTCACGGCAATGGCTTCAGCTACGCGGTGGCCGAGCAATATGGCGCAGGCCTTGTCAAGAAACTGATGACCATGGAGTTTGGCCCTGGCGTGCTGATGAATGTAAACTTCCCCGATTGCCGCCCTGATGAGCTGCACGGCATTGAGGTGACGCGCCAGGGCAAGCGCGATCAGAATCTTCTCACCGTGGATGAGCGCATTGATGCGCGCGGCCGTCATTATTACTGGCTGGGCTTCACCCGCGAACGCGGCGATCCGCCTGTGGGCACCGATCTCTGGGCCGCCTTCAACAAACGGATATCGGTGACGCCGCTGCACATGAACTTGACCCAAGTCGAAGCCATGGAGGCGCTGCGCGAGGTGCTGAATGCCAAATAAAGGAAACTGAAATGGGCAAGAACCGGCTTGAGGCATTCAGCGATGGCGTGATTGCCATCGTCATTACCATCATGGTGTTTGATCTAAAGGTTCCGCATGGCGACGACCTCGCGGCGCTGGGTGGCTTGTGGCCGGTGTTTTTCAGCTATGTGCTGAGCTTCGTGACGGTCGCCATCTTCTGGAACAACCACCATCACTTGCTGCATACAGCCAAGCACGTCGCTGCCCCGGTCATGTGGGCCAACATGTGCCTGCTGTTCTGGCTTTCCTTGTTCCCAGTTACCACTGGCTGGATGGGAGAATCTTATTTCGCTGTCTGGCCGGTGGCGGTGTACAGTCTGGTGTCGCTGCTTTCTGCGGTTTCCTATTTTATCCTGGAGCGCGCCATTATCGCTGGCCAAGGCAAGGACGGTGTTCTGGCCCGGGCAGTTGGGTC
>JANOTU010000481.1:0-3113 GCA_031416515.1 Hyphomicrobiales bacterium | reverse complement strand
ACATGCAGCGTGGCGGCGAGGGTGAGCGCGATGAGCGCACGTGGCTGCGCGATGAAACCGGCGGCTCGGTCTATCTGCGTCTCTCAACGCGCGTCCTCGATCAGCCTCAGCCACGCAAAGGCGATGCTTTTGCGCAAGGCGTGATCGACGGGGCCTATTGGCTGCGCAAACCCGGCCCCAACGCCGAAGTGATCATCGCCTATCAGGGCTGTGTGGCACCAGAGGCCATCGAGGCCGCAGGTCTCATCGGCGAGGACCGCCGCGATGTGGGGCTGCTCGCCGTCACGTCCGCCGACCGGCTCAATGCCGGCTGGCATGCCGCCCAGCGCGCCAGGAAGCGGGGGCGCACGCAGGCCCGCAGCCATATTGAACGCCTGCTCGGCGACGTGCCGCGCCATTGCCTGTTGATCACGGTGATCGATGGCCACCCGGCAACGCTGGCATGGCTCGGCGGGGTCAACGGCCACCGCGCCGTGGCTTTGGGTGTTGAGCATTTCGGCCAGACCGGAACCCTGGCCGACCTCTACCGGCATTTCGGTATTGATACGGGGTCGATCGTCGCTGCCGCATCGAACCTGACCCATGGCCGACCAGTCCGGCACCTTGATTTCGCGGACTGAGCGCAAGAATCGGGTGGCGTGGGGCAAGGCTTGGGCTTAGATTCAAAATCATGAGCAATGATTATGAAATGGTCCGGCAGAGCCTAGCGTTTCTGACCGAGAATTGGCGGGATCAACCCTCGCTGGAGGAACTTGCTGAACGAAGCCGCGTCAGCCCGCAGCACTTGCAGCGCCTGTTCACGCGCTGGGCGGGCCTCAGCCCCAAGGCGTTTCTGCAGGCGCTTACCATTGACCACGCCCGCGAGCTGTTGCGCGATTCAGCTTCCGTGCTGGATACGGCCTATGAGGTGGGCCTGTCAGGGCCGGGGCGGTTGCATGATCTGTTCGTGACCCATGAGGGCATGTCGCCGGGATTTTACAAGGCCAAGGGCCGGGGCCTGGTCATTACTTACGGATTTCATGACTGCCCCTTTGGCCAGGCGTTGATCATGGCCACCGACATGGGGCTTTGCGGATTGGCCTTTGCCGATCAGGGCCAGGAGAAGGCAGCACTTGCCGATATGATGCGGCGCTGGCCGGAAGCGGATTATGTCGAGGATAGCCAAGCGACCGCTGCATACGCGCAACGGATTTTCGAGACCGGCAACTGGAATCCTGACCAGCCCTTGCGGGTGGTGTTCATCGGCTCTGATTTTGAAATCCGGGTGTGGGAAACGCTGCTGCGAATCCCGCTCGGCAAGGCGTCAACCTATTCCGCCATCGCCGCGCATGTCGGCAAGCCCTCAGCGGCGCGGGCAGTTGGAACGGCGGTGGGCAAAAATCCCATTTCATTTGTGGTGCCCTGCCACCGCGTACTGGGAAAATCCGGCGGCCTGTGCGGCTATCACTGGGGCCTCACCCGCAAGCGCGCGATACTGGGATGGGAAGCTGGCGTTGTGGCAAGGGCGGCGTGACTACAGCTTCATGTAGAAAAGCGCGGTGTCATCCAGCTTGTGCCCGAGCGAATAGGCATAGCCGGGGTAATAGCCAGCGCAGGTGAAGCCAAGGCCGCGGTAGAAGGCTTCCGCCGGGCTGCCTGCGACGGTATCGAAGGTGATGAGAGTGAGGCCCATGCGCCGCGCTTTGGCAACCAGCGCCTGCATCAGCAGCGTGGCAGCGCGCCTGCGGCGGTGGCCGCGGTGCACCAGCAGCTTGGCGACATCGGCGCGGTGCGGCTGGTTGGGCTGCCAGGCTTTTGCGAGAATGACGCAACCGGCGATCTCGCCGCCATCGCGGGCGGCGAAAATGATGTTCATGCCCTGGGCAACGCCCTCCGCCTGGCCGCGCCAGAAGCCAGCGCCTTCTTCGGCGGAAATCAGCTCCATGAAGCTGACACCTGCGCCATCCGCAACCGCATCGGCGAGAATTTCACCAAGTCGTGGGATTGCGGTGATGAACTCTTCCGGGCTGAGGACATCAACTTTCATGCGTGCAGCGTCTCCACCGAGAGGGGCCGCGAGTCAGCGCCCAGCCTGTAGACCACGGGGATTCCGGTTTCCAGTTCGCGTTTCAATATCTGTTCTGACGAAAGTCCCTCAATCGCCATGATCAGTGAACGGAGCGAATTGCCATGGGCGGCCACCAGCACGCGCTTGCCCGACAGCACATCGGGCTGGATCATTTTCATGTAATAGGGCAATGAGCGGGCGAGCGTGTCTTTGAGACTTTCGCCGCCAGGTGGCGGCACATCATAAGAGCGCCGCCAGATCAGCACTTGCTCCTCGCCCCATTTCTTGCGGGCGTCATCCTTGTTGAGGCCGGTGAGTTCGCCATAATCGCGCTCATTGAGGGCGGGATCGCGGATGGTCTCCAGCCCCTCCTGCCCCAGTTCTTTGAGGATGAGGGTCAGCGTGTGCTGGGCGCGGACAAGCGCGCTGGTATAGGCGATGTCGAATTTCAGGCCCTTGGCCGCAAGACGCTGACCAGCGCTGCGGGCTTCGGTGACACCCTGGGCGGAAAGATCGGGGTCTTTCCAGCCAGTGAACAGATTTTTCAAATTCCATTCGCTTTGTCCGTGGCGGACGAGCACGAGAAGTCGTTCCATGATTACTCCAGTCCTAAAACATCAGTCATTGAATAAAAGCCAGGCTTTTTGTCAAAGGCCCAGAGCGCTGCTTTCACGGCGCCGCGCGCGAAGATATCCCGGCTTTCGGCCTTGTGGCTCAGCTCAATGCGCTCGGCGGCGCCGGCGAACATCACGGTGTGATCGCCAACCACAGAGCCGCCGCGCAAGGTGGCAAAGCCGATGTCACCTGGTGGCCGCGGCCCTGTATGGCCGTCGCGGGCGCGGATGGAGCGCGATTTCAAATCAATGCCCCGGCCTTGCGCCGCCGCCTGGCCGAGCAGAAGGGCTGTGCCCGAGGGGGCATCGATTTTGTGGCGGTGGTGCATTTCGAGAACTTCGATATCGAAGTCCTCGCCCAAAGCCGCAGCCACCTTCCGCACCATGGCCGCGAGGAGATTGACGCCCAAGCTCATATTGCCGGATTTGACGATGCGGGCCTGACCCGCCGC
>JANOTU010000480.1:0-7245 GCA_031416515.1 Hyphomicrobiales bacterium | reverse complement strand
CGCCGGTCAATCCGCCTGCGACGACGATGCCGGTGGCAATTCCAACCCGCACGGCGATTGGAGAATTGCCGGGCCCAAGCTTGGTGTTCAGGTCACGGCAGGCGTTGACGATGTCGAGCCCGGCTCTGACCGCGCACTCGGCATCATCCTCATGCGCGCCCGGATAGCCAAAAAAAGCAATGGCGCCATCGCCGGCATAGCTGTTGAGATGGCCCTCATATTGCTTGACCGCCTTGGTGCAGACCTCATGAAACGCGTGAATGGTGGCCCGCATGTCTTCGGGATCAAGCCTGGATGCAAGCTGCGTGGGACCCACCAGATCATACGCCAACGCAGTCACCTGCCGACGCTCTGGAAGATGCAGACCGTTCGATTTGAAAGAGTCCGCATTGGATGACATGCTAATCCAGCCCCGTCTTCACTCAAATACCTGAACAGGATTATCGCCCATCGCCGCAGGTGAGGCAAGCGTTTGACCGTCCTTCCCTTCCCCCCTTGCGGGTGAAGGGAAGGAAGCGTCAAATATTAAAGTTGCATGTCCAACCCGAAACCCGCAATTGGGGCCCATGAAAATCATTGATCCCGCACATCCCTTTTACAAGCCTTTGTGGCGGCGCGTGGTGATTACGGCTGTGGTCGCGGGCATGCTGGTGTTTGAGCTGCTCGTGGGCAAGGATGGGTTCTGGATCGTCATCACCGGAGCGCTGCTGGCCTATACAGCGTGGATACTGCTTATTTCCTGGAAAGACGATCCACCACCCTGATGGCTTCGGTAACAGCTTCGGTGATTGTCATGTTGGACGTGTCGATGATCGCGGCATCGGCGGCAGGGACCAAGGGCGCTGTGGCGCGGGTTTGATCGCGGGCGTCGCGGGCGCGGATGTCAGCGAGCACGGCTTCATAATTGGTCTCGCCAAGCTCCAGCATGCGGCGCTGGGCGCGGATTTCGGGCGATGCGGTGATGAAGAGCTTGGCGTCGGCATCGGGGCACACCACTGTGCCGATGTCGCGGCCATCGAGCACGGCGCCGGGGGATTTCCGGGCGAAGGCGCGCTGGAGATCAAGCAAGGCTGCGCGCACCTCCGGGATTGCCGAGACCTTGGAGGCCTCTGAGCCCACGGCTTCGCTGCGCAAATCCGCGTCATGGAAATTTTGCGGATTGAGAGTCTGGGCTGCGGTGACGGGATCGCCGCCCGTGCGCATCACGAAAAGCGCCACCATGCGGTAGAGCGAGCCGGTATCGAGGAAGTGGTAGCCGAAATGCTGGGCCAGGGCCCGTGCGATGGTGCCTTTGCCAGCTGCGGCTGGACCATCGACGGCGACAATCATGGGGTTATCCGGGCACCCAAGCCGTTCATCAGGCCGTTGAAATCGGGAAAGCTGGTGGCGATGAAACGGCTGTCGTCGATGTGGGTGGCTTCGCGTGATGCCAGGCCCATGACGAGGAATGACATGGCGATGCGGTGGTCCATGTGGGTGATGACGGTGCCGCCGCCCCGCGCTGTGCCACCTGTCACCTCCAGCCAATCGCGGCCTGATGTTGTGGCGACGCCATTGGCCTTCAGCCCCGCTTCCACAGCGGCAAGCCGGTCGCTTTCCTTCACGCGCAGTTCTTCGAGGCCTTCCATGCGGGTGACGCCTTGCGCAAAGGAGGCGGCAACTGCGAGGATGGGGTATTCATCAATCATCGAGGGTGCGCGCGCGGCTGGCACCGTGACCCCGCGGAGATGAGACGATTTCACATGCAGGTCGCCCACCTCTTCGCCGCCCGCATTGCGACGGTTTTCGATGGCAATGTCAGCGCCCATTTCCAGAAGCGTTGTGATCAGGCCCGTGCGGGTGGGGTTGAGCATGATGTTGTCGATTATGATGTCGGAACCTGCGGTGATCAGGGCCGCCACCATGGGAAAGGCCGCTGACGAGGGATCGCCTGGAATATCAAGATCTTGCGCTATAAGTTCGTGCTGGCCTTCGATGCTGATGTGGCGGGCACCGTCTTTCAACTCGACCGTGAGTCTTGCGCCAAAGCCTTTCAGCATGCGCTCGGTGTGATCGCGTGTGGGTGTGAACTCAATCACCGTGGTGCGGCCCGGCGTGTTGAGGCCGGCGAGCAGGACGGCGGATTTCACCTGGGCTGAGGCCACCGGCAAGGTGTAGGTGATGGGCACTGCATGCTTGGCCCCATGCAGGGTGAGCGGCAGGCGACCGCCTTCCGAAGCCTCAAAACGCGCGCCGAATTGTTCAAGCGGCTTGGTCACCCGTCCCATGGGCCGTCCAGACAGGGACGCATCGCCCACACAGCGCGCGGTGAGCGGCGTTGTCGCCATAAGCCCCATGGCCAGCCGCGCGCCGGTTCCCGAATTGCCGAAGTCGAGCGGGGCCTGCGGCGACACAAGTCCGGCGACGCCTACGCCCTGAACCCGCCAGATGGCGTCTGCCCCCCGAACTGCCGAGGCCCCGAGCGCTGTCATGGCCCTGGCGGTGTTGACCACGTCCTCGGCCTCAAGCAGCCCCTTGATGGTGGTCTCGCCAATGGCGACGGCGCCAAACATGAGGGCGCGGTGCGACATGGATTTGTCGCCGGGCACGCGGATGCGGCCTTTGAGGCTGGAGGACTGGGCGGAGGTGAGCGGCAGGGGCTTGTTCATGCTGCCCGATTACACAAGGCGGGAACACCTGTCACCCGGCTTTTGAGGTTTTGACATTCTCCCCGCGCCATGGCAATGAGCCGCCAATCATCACATTGCGTTCTTGAAAGGAACACCCGTGGTCAAGGCTGAACTCGGCACCAAGCGCACATGCCCATCCTGTGCCGCGCGTTTTTACGATCTTCTGAAAACCCCCATTCTCTGCCCGAAATGCGGAGTGAGTTTCATTGCGGCGGCGATCCTGCCTTCCAAGGGCGATTTGCCGCAGGCCCCCGTGGCCCAGCCCAAGCCCCGCGAAATCGTCGCCGAGGATGCCGAGTCAGCCGATGTCGAACTGATCAGCCTCGAAGACGCCGAGGAGCCCGATGTGGCTGACGATGAAACCGCTGGGATTGAGGATGTCGATCTGGGCGAAGAAGCCGAGTCGACCGAGGGCGAAGAAGACGATACCTTCCTCGTTGAAGAGGAAGAAGACGGCGGCAATGTCTCTGGCCTCCTTGATGGCGGACCTGGAGGCAAGGAAGAAGAAACCTGATGCGGTTTTCGCTTGCTTGTTGGGGTGGTCGCTACTAGGTTCCGCCCGCATCGCCGCCCCCAAGCGGCATGGTTGTTGGTTCAAGGGGTCATAGCTCAGTTGGGAGAGCGCTTGCATGGCATGCAAGAGGTCGTCGGTTCGATTCCGTCTGGCTCCACCAGCAACATAACCTTCAGCGTCCCAACTTAAAATCCGGGTTGACTTTGGCGCGCTTCAAGCGCGATCATGGCGTTGGCGTGGGGCAAGATGCCCTGGGCCGATGCAAATGCCATTGGAGGGAATCATGAAGAAGTTCATCGGAATTGTTGCGGTGTGCGCTGCGCTGGTCGTTGCTCCCACGGGCGCTTTCGCGCACAAGAAGCATCATTCTGGCCACCATCACAAAGGTGTCGTCGTGGTTGGCACGGGTATCGCGGCGGGTGCTGTGGTCGCTGGTCCGGTTGGCGCCGTGGTCGGCGGCGTGGTTGGCCTGTTTATTGTCCATCATCGCTGAAGGTTCTGCGGAAACACAGCTTCCGGCTTGAAGGTTTCGATCCGCCCAAATCCCGCTACGGCGTGGATGATTTCGGGCTCAAGCCGCCAGAACGAGAAGTCGCTGAAATCAATGTAGGTTTCGGCTTGGGGGTGTTGTGTCAGATAGCGCTGCCGCAGATCAGGTTTTTCGCAGGGCATAAATCGACCCATGATGGTGACCCGCGAACCCGTCAGCGCGTCGCCGTGTTCGGGGAGCTCTGCCACCATCAGGCTGGCGCGGCCATCTGCAGACAGGTTGCGGGTATGCCAGGCCAGCGCTGAGATAAAGATGATGGGCCTGCCATCCACATCTGTTGCGACATTCACCAGCGAGGCATAGGGAATGCCACCCTCGCGGTCGAGACTGGCCAAGGTGGCTGTTTTCGCGCGCTCCAAGAGTGCTCGTGCCTCAATGCCTGTGAACGCCATGATCGATCCTCGCTATTGCCCGGCAGACCTTCTATCATGGCTGCCACAATTTGTTCCAGTTCCGCCCCTAGTGCCACATGAAGGATACAAGCAAGGATGACCAAGAAAATGCCGATGATCGCCCTGGTGGACGACGACCGCAACATTCTGACTTCGGTGGGCATGGCCCTGGAGACCGAGGGCTACAGTGTGCAGAAATACAATGATGGCGCCTCCGCCCTGCAGGGCTTGCAGGACACACCACCCGACATGGCCATTTTTGATATCAAGATGCCGCGCATGGACGGGATGGAGCTTTTGCGCCGCATCCGCCAGAAAACCGATCTGCCGGTGATCTTCCTCACCTCCAAGGATGACGAGATTGACGAGTTGTTCGGCCTCAAGATGGGGGCCGATGACTTTATAAAGAAGCCGTTTTCGCAGCGCCTGCTGGTGGAGCGGGTGAAAGCAGTGCTGCGCCGCGCCAGCACACGCGAGCCCGGCGCCGCCCCGCAGGACGCAGCCAAGGTGATTGAGCGCGGCAAGCTGGCCATGGACCCGGACCGCCATTCCTGCACCTGGGACGGCAAGCAAGTAACACTCACTGTGACGGAGTTTCTCATCCTGCAATCGCTGGCCCAGCGCCCGGGCATTGTGAAAAGCCGCGATGCGCTGATGGACGCCGCTTACGATGACCAAGTCTACGTCGATGACCGCACCATTGACAGCCACATCAAGCGCCTGCGCAAGAAGTTCAACCAGGTCGATGAGGCCTTTGACGGCATTGAAACGCTTTATGGCGTTGGCTACCGCTTCAAGGAGCAGTAAAAGCCCCAGCCATGCTGGACAAGGTCAAGACGCCGGATGTGACGGATCGCGCTGAGAGCGATGAGGCGCAGGATTCGGCGGAAACTGAGGTTCGAAGCGGAAAATCCCTTGGCTGGATCAGCCGCCTCGCGCCCCAGCGCCTGACCAGCCGCATTGTGTTGCTGAATGTGGCGGGCCTGTTCATTCTGGTCACTGGCATTCTCTATTCCAACCAGTTCCGCCAGGGGCTGATTGATGCCCGCGTGCAGAGCCTCACCACCCAGGCCCATATCATCGCTGCGGCGATTGCGGGATCCGCCACTGTCGATACCGGTTCCATCGTCATCGATCCTGATTCGCTGGAGGATCTGTCCGATTCCGCCACTGTTGAATCAGATCAGTTGAATGGCCTGGATTTTCCGATCAATCCGGAATCAGCAGGCACCATCCTGAAGCGGCTGCTGGCCAACACCACAGTGCGCGCCCGCATCATTGATCCCGGCGGCAACATGGTTGTGGACAGCCGCTTTCTCTATAGCCGGGGCGACATTGTGCAGGCCGATCTGCCGCCGCTCAATGTGGGCACCAAGAATTTTTTCAACGAAAGCTGGGACCGTATCCGCAATTGGCTGGTGGGCTATGATTATCCCCTGCAGGTGGATTACGGGCTTGACAACGGCAAGGAATTTCCCGAGGTGGCGGAAGCCCTGAATGGCGCCTCGGTGAGCGTTGTGAGATTGAATGAGAGACGCGAGATCATCGTGCTGGTCTCGGTTCCCGTGCAGCGCTTCCGCGCCGTGCTTGGCGCCCTGGTGCTGTCAACCACCGGCGGCGAGATTGACCATGTGCTGCGCGCCGAGCGCCGCGTGGTGTTGCTGACCTTTGGTTTTGTGACACTGGTGACGGCCCTCCTCTCGGTGTTCCTCGCCAGCACCATTGCCCAGCCCATCCGGCGGCTGTCGGCGGCCGCTGAAGGTGTGCGGCGCGGCATCAACAAGCGTGTCGAGATTCCTGATTTCACCACGCGGCGCGATGAGATCGGCCATCTCTCAGGTGCCATCCGCGACATGACCAATGCGCTTTACAACCGCATCGACGCGATTGAAGCTTTCGCCGCCGATGTCTCACATGAGCTGAAAAACCCGCTCACTTCTCTGCGCAGCGCTGTCGAGACTCTGGCCATGGTCAAGACCGACGAGCAGCGTGGCCGCCTGATTGAAATCGTCAAGCATGATGTGAAGCGGCTTGACCGGCTGATCACCGACATTTCTGACGCCTCGCGCCTCGACGCGGAATTGGCGCGCAACGAGCACACCACTGTGGACGTGGCGAAATTACTGCAGGCCATCGTCAGCCTTGCCAATGAAACCCGTAAAATGGGCCAGGCCGAGATTGACTTTCAGGCGGCGGCGCTTCCCGCCAGCGTTGATCCCAGGCGTGGCTACATGGTGTCCGGCCATGAGTCGCGGCTGGGCCAGGTGGTGCGCAATCTGCTCGACAACGCGCGATCTTTCACTGCGCCGGGTTCGCGGCTGTCTGTGCGGGTGCGCCGGATTGGCGGCGAGGTTGAGTTCCGCGTCGATGATTTTGGCCCCGGCATCGGGCCCGACAACCTGGAACGCATTTTTGAGCGTTTTTATACCGACCGCCCGGAAATCAGTTTTGGCGCCAATTCTGGTTTGGGGCTTTCGATATCCAAGCAGTTTGTCGAGGCTCACAAGGGCCGCATCTGGGCCGAGAACCGCTATGGCCGGAAAAGCGCCGACGGTGAACGGCCCCTGCTTGGGGCCCGGTTCATCGTGCGCATTCCAGCGGTTGGCGATGACCCCGCCTGAGCTGCGCCAGCATGGCACTTGCGTGTGCGTGGGCAAGACGGGCGTGCTCATCCTCGGAAAGCCGGGCAGCGGCAAGTCTGATCTGGCGCTCCGCCTCATTGACCAGCCAGGAAGCGGCATCTCGGGCGCTGTCAAGCGGACCCAACTGGTCGCGGATGATCAGGTCATAATCCAGCGGGATTCAGACAGTCTCTATGCGCTGGTTCCACCCGCTATCGCCGGGCGTCTTGAAATTCGCGGGCTGGGCCTGGTTGATCTCAGCCACCGCGCCCGCGCTAAACTGGGCTTTGCGGTGCAGCTTGGGCCCTGTGATGGAGCCGAGCGCTTGCCCGATTTTGCCCGCAGCCGCCTGGACATTCTTGGGATATCGCTGCCGCTGATTTTTATTGATCCCTTGTCCGCCTCAGCGCCAGCGCGTATCAGGGCCGCCGCTGACTGGCTGGAAAGACCTTGAAACGATGTTGCACGAGACATGCGATCCGGGCATTGTGCCCTCCTC
>JANOTU010000479.1:0-2028 GCA_031416515.1 Hyphomicrobiales bacterium | reverse complement strand
ACGAGGAACAGCCCCATCCAGATCGCCCCCGGCGCGATCAGCCACCATGCGCGGGAGGAATTAGCGGGCATTCTTGATATCCTCCAATCCTCTTCCCGTCACCCCAACGAAAGCTGGGGCCCAGCTATGGGCCGCAGCAAGCTGGACCCCAGCTTTCGCTGGGGTGACGGAACAGTAGTGTGGCGCATTGCTCATCCCCTCACCCAAACACAATCGCGTCTTCCGGCTTCCAGCGGAGAACATAGTCAGCCTGCGCCTCATAGTTCTGCGGCGGGCCGTTGCTCAGGTGATGCTCGACCTCGACCACCTGGCCACCTTCGGCCTCGAAGAAATACATGATTGAAGAACCGAGATACTCGCTGGCGAGAAAGCGCGCCGGAATGCCGGGGCCGGTTGGCGCTGGCGTGATCCGGTCATAACGGATGATATAGGCCTGCTCGCGGCTTTCAATCTTCTTGCCAAACCCAAGCGGGCCATAGCGGCTTTCAAACTGAGCGCCCGCAAGCCTGCCTTCCAGCACATTATAGCGATTGAGGAACTTCGCCACATTGGGGGTGGCAGGCGATGTGTAAACAGTGTCGGGGCTGCCGAACTGGGCGACGCGGCCCCGGTCCAGCACCACCACGCGGTCGCCCATGGCCAGCGCCTCGGTCTCGCTGCCGGTGACATGCAGGAAAGTGACACCCAACTGCTGGCGAATATGGCGCAGCTCGCTGCGCATCCGGCTGCGCAAATTGGCATCGAGCGCTCCCAGGGGCTCATCCAGCAAGATCAAGCGGGGCTCTGTAACCAAGGTCCGCGCCAGGGCCACGCGCTGCTTCTGCCCGCCCGAAATCTGGCCGATGCCACGGTCTTCAAGGCCGGTGAGGCCGACCAGCTTGATCGCGTCCTTGACGCGCGCGGCAATTCCGGCCACGGGTTTTGCCGCATTGGCCAGGCCAAACGCCACATTGTCAAAAACCGAAAGATGTGGAAACAACGCAAAATTCTGAAACACAAAGCCGATGCCGCGTTGATGGGCGGGAAGACGGGTTACATCCTGTCCATTGACGATAACGCGGCCTGCATCGGGGGCTTCAAACCCGGCAATGGCGCGCAGCAGCGACGTTTTGCCCGAACCGCTTGGCCCCAAAAGCGACACATACTCATTGCGCTCAACCGCGAGGTCAATGCCGTCCAGCGCCACCAGCGCGCCATAGCGCTTGGTGATACCTTCCAGCCGAAAAATTGATGACGATTCTGTCATAGGCCCCGCTCAATCAGGCCTCTGTTAGGCAAGATCGCCTGGCAGCGCAACGCGAATTTCACGGGGCCTGCGCCGCAATGGTCGTGACGCCGTCGCCATCGGCAATTACCCCGTCGCCTCTGGTGCTTGCCACATGAAAGGCCCGTCCCGCAATGAGCGGTGCGGTACAACGATAGGAAAACACATCTGGAACGGACCCCCGCAGCGCCGATATCTGGTTGAGCAAAAACGCCGCCTGCAGCGGCCCATGCACCAGCAGCCCTGTCAGGCCTTCCGTTTCGGTGGCATGGCGGAGATCATAATGAATGCGGTGGCCATTGAAGGTGATCGCAGAAAAGCGGAACAGCAAGACCGGTGAGGCCTCAACCCGCCAGACCAGATCACCTTGCGGCAATGGCCTGGGGCTGGGGGGCGCTGATTTCCCCGCCTCTTTGAAAACCAGATCATGGCGCTCGCGCAAGGCCAGCCTGCCGGCGCATTCCAGTTCATGCGTCACCGAAACAAAACACAACGGCCCCGCCTTGCCCTCGCGCAGCTTCACATCCGAGACTTTCGAAGTCCGGATCACCTTCGCGCCGACGATCAGCGGATGAAACGTCTCAATTTGTCCCCCCGCCCACATCCGCCGCGGCAATGGGACGGGCGGCAGGAACGCGCCCTTGGCTTCTGCTCCATCTGGCCCGAGCTCAGACATCAGCGGTTCCGCCACCGCCAGACACCAGTGCAAGCCCGGCGGCGCGTGGGCAGCGTCTGTCGGCTTGAACAGATATGGATCCATTGTC
>JANOTU010000478.1:0-7058 GCA_031416515.1 Hyphomicrobiales bacterium | reverse complement strand
GCTGGCGGCGGCGGTGTTGGCGGCAGTGAGTGGCTTCTTGGTCCAAAATTTCGCGATCAAGGGTCGCTTCATTCGGACTTCTGGTTCGGGACTGCTGCCGATCTTGCACAACGAGACGCGATCGGCGTGTTCCCAGTTGGCGGCTGGTGGAAAGAGAAGCCCTACCTTGAGAGATGGGACACGCAAGCCCGGTATGCGTTGATCGTCACGATTAAAGCCCCTGGCATTGAAGTTGATATCTACACGCCCGTTGAAGCCAAGATCGCGATTGCTGCCGAGATCGACTGATACCAGTCCGAAGCGCGCACCACGTTACCCGATTTGTCTTATTGGCTAGCATCCAGCCGACACCAGCCCTTGCGCTAGATCAAGGCGTCCAAGCCTGCTGCTGTGTATTGACACACCAAACAAACTGGAGGCTGATATCATGGGCTTTCATATCGTTCGGATGATGGGTCTGGCTGCCGCTGTTGTTCTGCCGACGGGCCTCACCATGCCGTCTTTCGCCGACGAGGATGACGGCTGGTTCTGGGGCCGGGGCAAGATGGGGCACTGGTTCCGCGATGAGATGATGGGCCGCCACATGATGGACGGCATGGGCCACGGCATCATGATGAGCCGGAAATACAGCGAGCAGCGCCTTGGTGCCCTCAAGAAGGAATTCGGTATCACCGAGGCGCAGGGAAAAGCCTGGGATGATTACGCGGCGGCGATCAAGGCTTCATCGGCGTCCATGCGTGACATGCATGTCAAGATGATGGGCGTCAATGAGCCCGCAACCCTGCCCGAGCGCGTCAATCTGCACCAAGAGATGATGACGACGCGCGTTGGGGCCATGAAAGCGGTCGATGTGGCGACGCTGGCGCTTTATGAGGCGCTCGACGCCGCGCAGAAAAAGAAAGCCGATGAACTGATCCTCGGCATGGGAATGATGTAGCCTCGCATTCTGTTGTAACCACGGAGAGCAAGCATGATGTGGTCTGACGGCGGAGGATACGGCAGGTTTTTAGGCCCCCTGCCGATGATCTTGATCTTGATTGTTGTTGTTGGAGGCATCGTGTTTCTTGTTTAGAGGCTGGGCGAGCCGCCACCACGCCACCAGCCTCCAGGTCAAACGCCATTGGATATTTCTTTGTCGCGCTGATGAGGGCCCTTCGGCACGCGCGGGCGTCGGCACTTGTTTTCTATATTCCGGGAAATTTAGGCGCTGAGAATTCGTAGGTTTTGACGCCGTGGGCGCTTTGGGCCAACAGAATGCGCGTGCTGCGGGCTTGCTGCGCTGCGGTGGCGGAGCCGACGATGAGGGCGATGGCGCCTTGGGCTATATGCTCCGAAAAGGAGTGGCCGTCATCGCCTGGGGGGTGGACATGACTTCTTGATATGTGCTCGCCGTCGAGAAGATGCGCCAGCTCCGCCACCGGCGGACTGGACGTGGCAACCACACGGCGGCCCAATGGCGCTCCGGGCCAGTCCACCACGTCTTTTGTCAACGCGGACAGGCGAGACCACTCCGTTTCGGCGTTCTCCGCCAGCCGCCGGATGCGCTTCATGGTCGACGCCAGCGCCACCAGGCAAATCTGCTCAAGGAGCGTTCCCTCCTGCAGCAGGGCCAACACCGCGCCAAAGAGGCTGGCTGGCTGGTCGAAGACCGTGAGCGCCAGTCGCGTTTGTTGAGCCCCACCACGCATTTGCAAATCCCTTCAATCGAGCGCGCCCTCGGCAAGCTCGCTCAGCCCCATCATATTCTTGATGGTGACATGGGCGCATTGCGCAAGATCAATCAGGCCCTTGAGGCGGAACTTGGTGAGGGTGCGGCTGACAGTTTCAATGGTGAGGCCGAGGAAATCGGCGATGTCTGTCCTGGTCATCGGCAACAGCAACTGATGGGGATCTGCGCCGTTTCTTTCGTTGCGCTGTGACAGGGCGACCAGGAAGGCCGCAACCTTTTCGCAAGCGCTTCTCTGGTTGAGCGTGGCCAGCATTTGCCTGGCCTCTGACAGCTCATGCGAGACCTGCTCGAACAGCTTCAGGCTGAACTGCGCATCGCCGCGCGCGTGGGCGTAGAGCGAGGCCATGGGAACCGAGCAGACGCGGCTGAGCGTCAGCGCTTCGGCATTGCTGGTATGCTCTTGCACAACGCCAAGCCCGATGAGGTCCCCGGGCCAGGCGAAATCAGTGACCTGGCGGCGGCCATTGGGCATCAGCCGGTAAACGCAGATGCAGCCCGCTTCCACCCGGTAAACATGGCTGGCGTTATCACCCTCATGGAAGACATGCTCCTTGGCCTCAAGGGTCCGCGCCGCGCCGGTCTTCAAATGCTGCGTCAGGCAATCGGCGGGAACCATGGGCAGGGTGTTGAGTTCGGCGCGGGCGGTGGAGGCTAGCATAGGATGTCTCCTGTTCTGGTTGGCGGTGGGGAGAGATAAACATGCTTCGGCTCCGCGCTGATGGTTGGTTTGTAATGCTTTGTGAGATTGTGTAACAAAGCAGCATGCCGGTCAGTCAGGTTCCCGCCCATATCCTCGTTGTCGATGATGACGCCCTGATCCGCGCCACCTTGCGCGATTGTCTGGAGATTGACGGCTACAGCGTCTCAGAGGCCAGCACCGGCAAGGAACTGTTCGCGCATCTGGCCGCCACCCCCACTGATCTCATCACCCTGGACCTGGGGCTGGGCCGCGAGAGTGGATTGGACATCGCCCGCCAGGTGCGCGCCCGCGCCGATGTGCCGATCATCATGGTGACCGGCAAGGGCGACACCATTGACCGCATTGTTGGTCTGGAGCTGGGCGCTGATGATTATATCACCAAGCCCTTCCATGTCCGCGAAGTGCTGGCCAGGGTGCGCGCGGTGTTGCGGCGGAACGCGGGCGCCAAGACTCAAGCCCCAGCGGATCGCCTGAGCTTCGCAGGCTGGACTCTCGATACGGGGCGCCGGGAACTGACTGATGCCAGCGACCGGGCGCATGACTTGACCACAGCCGAGTATGATCTTCTGCTGCTGTTTCTGGAACGCCCGCAGCGCGCCCTGTCGCGCGACACCATCATGGACCTTCTGAAAGGCCATGACTGGACGCCCTTCGACCGCTCCATCGACAGCCTCATCGTGCGCCTGCGCAAGAAACTTGAACCGAGCGAATCCCCGCTGATCAAAACCGTGCGCGGCGTGGGTTATGTTTTTGCGGTCGAGGTGCGGAAGGTTTGAGGGGGTCTGCGGCACCGCGCAAGCCGTGCCCGCCCCTGCTCCGTCATCCCGGCGAAAGCCGGGACCCACGGTTCGGCTGGAACTGGTCTTTATGATTGAAGCTCCGTCACGCTGATAGATGGGTCCCGGCTTTCGCCGGGATGATGGATACTTGAGATGAAGGTCAAGTCATTTGCCCATTCTCAAGTATCCCCCAGCGCCTCGCGCAAGGCTCTCGCTAGCTCCGCGCGGCTGTGGGGTTTGCGCAGCAGCTTGACATCGGGCAGCGGGGCTTGCTGGGCGCGGGCGACTTCTTCGGGATAGCCTGAGGTCAAAAGCACCTTGACCCTTGGCGCATAGGCCATGATCCAGCGCGCCACGTCATAGCCGGAGGCGCCGCCGGGCATCACCACATCGCTGAAGACGATCTGGATGTCGCGCTCCGGCGATTGCAGCACGACTATGGCCGCAACGCCGCTGGTGGCTTCAATCACCTGGTAGCCAAGCCCCTCGAGGCGTTCTCTGGCGACGAAGCGGACATCGGGATTGTCTTCCACCAACAGCACGGTTTCACCTTTTGCCATCTCGATGGTGGTGGTCTGGGTCTGTGGCCCCAAGCTGGCCTCCTGCCAGCGCGGCAGATAGATGTTGATGGTAGTGCCGCGCCCCAACTCGCTGTAGATGTTGACGCTGCCGCCTGATTGCTGCACAAAACCGTGGATGGTGCTAAGGCCAAGGCCGGTGCCTTTGCCGGTCGGCTTGGTGGTGAAGAAGGGCTCAATGGCACGCTGCAGGACTTCGGCGCTCATGCCGGCGCCGGTATCACTCACGGAAAGCTGCACATAATCACCGCGCGGTATCTTGGCGTCCTCAACGCTGCGATTGGCAGTTTCAATGATCAGCGTGCCGCCGCTCGGCATGGCGTCCCTGGCATTGATGGCGAGGTTGAGAATGGCATTCTCGATCTCGCTGGCATCGGCGCGCACCGTCCACAGCCGTGGTCCCAGGTTGGTGATGAGAGAAATATTCCCGCCCAGGGTGCGCCGCAGCATCTCGGCCATGCCGGTGACCTGCTCGTTGAAATTGATCTCGGTGGGCTCCAGCCGTTTCCTCCTGGCAAAGGTCAACATGCGCTCGGTGAGCCTGGCACCCATTTCAGCGGCCTCCTGGGCGCGGGCCAGCAGGGCGAGATCCCTGGGCTCGGTGAGCCGCATTTCAAGGAGTTCCTGGCTGCCGGTGATGACGCTGAGGAGATTGTTGAAATCATGGGCGATGCCGCCCGCCAACTGTCCCACGGCTTCCACCCGCTGAGCCTGGGCCAGGCGCGCTTCAGACTCTTTCAGCGCCTGCTCAGCCAGTTTTTGTGTTGTCAAATCGGTAATCACGCCGGTGAAATGGCGCTGACCGTGGACGGAATATTCGCTGACCGCCAGATGCAGGGGAAATACCGACCCATCCCTGCGCTTGCCCGAAACCTCGCGGCCAATGCCGATGATTTTATTGATGCCGGTGCGCAAATGATTGGCCAGATAACCATCATGCTCTCTCGCATAAGGCTCAGGCATGAGCATTTTCACATTCTGGCCGATCAACTCATCCTCGCGGTAGCCAAACAACGACGTTGTCGCCGGATTGGCGCTGTCAATAATGCCACGCGAATCAATTGAGACGATGGCATTGACCGCCGTTCGCAGCACAGCTTCAAGCTTGGCGAGGCGGATTTCATTTTCTTCGTTTGCGACGTTCTCGGAATTCATCACTTTATGACCTATTCGTCATGACGCTGATTATTACAGTGCAGCATAGACAGATTCCAACCAAAACCACCCCAATCTGACAATTGGCTGACAGACCCTTCATGACCGCCGCTAGTCAGTTTTCAAACGCTGCAATGGCATCGGGCTTGTTCGCCAGGGCTTTCCGGTTTTTCATGGCAATTGACCTCAGTGTCCTTCACAGTGACGGGCGCTCCGGGCAATACAGCTCCGGTCGTCACCGGCGCTGTGGTTGCCGATACTTTTGAAGATGGCGCATCTGTCGGCCGCCCAATATTTCTGGCGATTGTCGAAAAAACGAAAATTCTTGACCGCGCCGGTTTCTGATTGACCTGCCATCAGCGGGCGCTTTGCAGGAAGGAACAGACTGTTTCGTTGTAGACTGCGGTATTGTCGATGTTCGAAATATGGGCTGCGCCAGGAATCACAACACATTGTGAGCCCGGCGTTGCTGCGGCCATTTCCTGAACAACGTCGACAGGAGCCCCCGAATCTGCATCGCCGGTGATGTAGAGCGTTCTGCGCCGCAGGCCAGGCAGGCGGCGGCGATAGTCGAGGCCCTGCAGGGCGGCGGCGCAACCGCAGTAGCCCTCAACCGAAGTCGACTCGATCATGGCGCGGATGCGGGCCACCACGTCTGGCCGGAGTTCACGGGTTTTTTCGGTAAACCAGCGCTCCAGTGTTCCATCGGTGATCGCCGCCAGCCCGCCGCTGCGCACCGCCTTGATGCGGTCCTCCCACAGAGCGATGGCGGGTGGGGGGAAATCGCCGCGGGCATCGCAGCAGATGAGTTTTTTGACCCGGTCTTGATGATCAAGGCCCAAGCCCAGCGCGGTCATGCCGCCAAGCGACAGGCCGAGGATGTCGGCGGAGGCGATTTGCAAATGGTCCATGACAGCGGTGACATCGCCCACCAGTTTGCCAAAATCATAAGGGGCGGGCGGCGCTGAGCTGGCCCCGTGGCCGCGCGTATCGTAGCGCAGCACGCGGCGGAGCTTGGTGAGGTCCGCCATCTGGTCGTCCCACATGGTCATGTCGGAGGCCAGCGAGTTGGACAGGATGATCCACGGCAGCGCTGCATCGCCATCAATCCTGACCGCGAGCTTCGCATCGCCGGATGTTACTGTCAGTCGTTCACTCATGCGGCGTTTATACCCGGAATGACAACTTCCGCCATCAGCCGCATTGAGTCCTTGGCAAGACCTTTGTTCACCCAGTCATGGCCGGCATAAAAGCCTCCTGGTCCTCGCGCCAATCGCCGCCCAGGGGATGGATCGGCATGGTAAAAAAGCCAAGTTTCATGGGGGGCAAGCTAGCGAGGCTGGCGGGTCAACCAGAAATGATATCTTCTGATGTTGGGGATCAGGGGGCGTGATAATAAATGCCGGCTTTGTTTTGTACCATTTAGCGGTCTATTTTTAGGGTTGAGGAGATTTACATGCAGATATCTGTGACCGACGCAAAAGCCCAACTGACGGAACTGGTGCGCCGGGCTGAAGCGGGCGAGGATGTGATCCTGACCCGCCACGGCCATGTCACGGCCCGCATCCTGGCGGTCAAGGCAGTGCCGGACGCGCCCGCCCGCCGCGCGCTGCTTGAGGCCGCGCGGGCTGCGGGCGCTGCCAAGGCAAAGGCTGGGCCCCCGGCAGCGCATTCCCAGGATTTTCTTTATGGCGATGACGGCCTGCCGCAATGATCGCTGTCGATACTTCCGCACTCATGGCCATCGTCCTCAACGAGCGCCAAGCCGGTGCCTGCATCGCAGCGCTTGCTGATGATGGCGCCATTCTCATTTCGGCTGGAACAGTGGCTGAAGCGCTGATCGTATCAGCGCGGCGCGGAGTGGGCGAAGAGGTCGCAAGGCTGATCGATGGCCTCGGCCTTGAGGTCGTGCCGGTCACGTCGGCAAGCGCCCGGCGCGTGGCCAAGGTTTACAGCGACTGGGGCAAAGGTGCCCATCCCGCCGCCCTCAATTTCAGCGATTGCTTCGCCTATGACGTGGCCAAAGAAAACGGCTGCGGCCTGCTCTATGTCGGCAATGATTTTACCAAGACGGATATCGCGGGTGTGATCTGAAACTTTTTTGGTGGCAGTTCGAG
>JANOTU010000477.1:0-4445 GCA_031416515.1 Hyphomicrobiales bacterium | reverse complement strand
GACGGTGGAAATTTCACGATTGCCGGAGCTTTTGCGCTGGGTTGAGAGTTCGAAGGAAACACTGCGCGGGAAAAAATAATGGCCCTGCCATTCGGCCATGTCGGCGACGGCAATATCCATGTCAATTATCTGCTGACGGCGGACCAGTCCGAGGCGCTGCAACAGCAATTGCTGGAAGCTCTCTACGATGAAGTGGACCGGCTTGGCGGCTCGATCAGCGCTGAGCACGGCGTTGGCCGCGCCAAACGCCATGCTGTATCCGCGCGAAAATCGGCTGCGGCACTCGGTCTCTCACACAAGATCAAGCGGGCGATTGATCCCGACAATATCATGAACCCCGGTGTCGTGCTGGCGGTGACAAAGGACAAGAAATGACCAGAACCGCGCTGCCATGTGACCTCCTTAACGCGGCAGCTCGCTAGCGCCCATCAGGAATTCATCCACGGCGCGCGCCGCCTGGCGGCCTTCGCGGATGGCCCAGACGACCAGCGATTGCCCGCGCCGCATGTCGCCCGCGGCGAAGATTTTGTCGAGGCTGGTCTTGTAGTCCTTGACGTTGGCCGCGACATTGCCGCGCGGATCCAGCTTGACGCCAAGGCCAGTGAGCATTCCCTCGTGAACCGGATGCACAAAACCCATGGCGAGCAGCACGAGGTCAGCCTTGATTTCGAATTCGCTGCCGGGAATTTCCTGCATCCTGGCGTCAGCGCGCACGCAATTGAGTTTCTTCACCTCGCCGTTTTCGCCAGAAAAAGATTTGGTCAGCACCGAGAAATCACGCTCGGCCCCTTCCTGCTGCGAGGACGAAGTACGAAGCTTGAGCGGCCAATCGGGCCAGACGAGGAGCTTGTTTTCCTTCTCCGGCGGCTTGGGCATGACTTCAAGCTGGGTGACGGAGAGCGCCCCCTGACGGTGCGAGGTGCCGATGCAATCAGACCCGGTGTCGCCGCCGCCGATGACCACGACATGCTTTCCCCCTGCAAGGATCGGCTGGTTGTCGAGCGGGGTTTCCCTGGAAACCCGTCGGTTCTGCTGGGGCAGGAACTGCATGGCAAAATGCACACCACCCAGATCACGGCCCGGAATGGCCAGGTCGCGGGGCTTCTCAGAGCCGCCCGTCATCAGCACGGCATCGAAACTGTCAGCCAGTTGCCTGGCATCCTGTGTCACACCGATGTGGACGCCGTAATGAAATGTAACACCCTCGGCTTCCAATTGCGCCACGCGCCGGTCAATGAGGTGCTTTTCCATCTTGAAATCAGGAATGCCGTAACGCAGCAGCCCGCCGGCCTTGCTGTTCTTCTCGAAGAGATGGACGGAGTGGCCTGCGCGGGCAAGCTGTTGGGCGGCGGCAAGGCCAGCGGGGCCGGAGCCGATCACAGCCACTTTCCTGCCCGTCTTGTCGCCATAGCTTTCAGGCTTCACCCAGCCATTTTCCCAGGCCCTGTCGACAATGGCGCATTCGATGGTCTTGATGGTGACGGGATTATCATCAATGTTCAGCGTGCATGAGGCCTCGCAAGGGGCTGGGCAAATGCGCCCCGTAAACTCAGGGAAATTATTGGTTGAATGCAAATTTCGCGCGGCTTCCTCCCAATGGCCACGATAAACCAGATCATTCCAATCCGGAATCTGGTTGTTCACCGGGCAGCCCGTATGACAATAGGGAATCCCGCAATCCATGCAGCGCGCCGCCTGGCCCTTGGTGGCCTCCTCCGAGAGTGGGATGACGAATTCATTGTAATGCCGGATGCGGTCAGCCGCCGGCTTATACTTCCGGTCCTGCCGTTCAATTTCGAGGAAGCCTGTGACTTTGCCCATGTGTTTACTCTTTCGGGTGGCTATGATATACAATGATCACAATGTATATCCATGGAGGTTGAGATGAAAATTTCCAAATGGGGCAACAGCCTTGCTATCAGGCTGCCCGCCGAAATGGTGGAGAGACTTGGTCTTAAGGAGGGCGACGAGTTGATCGAAGAGTCCGGCTCTTCCGAAGGGAATCTCGTCCTCAAACGCAAGAAAACGCTTGAGGAAATGTGGGCGCGCATCGCCGAAATCCGCAGCAAGGTGAAACGCCCCGAGGGATACAAGTTTGACCGGGACGAGGCCAACAGCCGTGGCCGATAGATACTTCCTCGACACCAATATCCTCTTGTACCTGATCGACGAAGACCACAAGCGCTCACCCCAAGCGCAGGCATTGGTGAAGAACGGGGCGGTCGTCAGCGTCCAGGTGCTCAACGAATTCGTCAATGTCGCCTTCAAGAAGTACAAACTCCCGCTCGGCGAAATCATCGAAGCGCTTGATCCCATAAAATTCACCTGCGAGATCGCCCCGCTCACGACCGAAACGCACGAACTGGCTCTGAGGGTCTTCAATTCCACCAACTTCGGAATATACGACGCCTGCATCATCGCCGCAGCGGAGCTTGCTGGCTGCGATGTTCTGTATACAGAAGACCTGAACCACGGCCAGCGCGTGGGCGGCGTCACCATCTGCAATCCGTTTGTGGCTGGTTGAGCGGGCAATTCCAGCTCTTCCTATGCTGCGGCAAGCGACTGCAATGCCGCCTCGGACAATTGCTTCTTGGCGTCCAGCATCTCAATGCCTACAATGTGGCCGCGTTTGTCGAAGTCGAGAATGATGCCGGGACGCAGTTCTTCGGTGCGCTCAATAGCTTCACTTGAGAATTGAACGTAGAGCGCATTGGCGTCATGATCGTAAGTCGTCTTCATGTTCTGCTCTCCTGGTTCCGGTCAAAGAAACTCGTGATAACCACGTGAGTATGGATATTCTCCATGCGATAGACGACCCTTAACCATTTGTCTCCTGCTTGGGGAATCTGTCTGAATGCCAATTTCAGGGTTGGGTCTCTTTCATCATCCCTTACAATAGTTGGCACTTTCAACGTGTCCTCAACCCACTCCAGGGCAATGTGGCGCCTTTGCAACATCAAGGCGGCATGGGCAGTCAGGCGCGTGGAGACAAGTGCCTTCACCTCACGCCCCCCGCGCCACGCCGATGGTCATGCCGTTGCTGGTCGCCTGCGCCTTTTCCATCTCCGCCAGGGCCTTGGCGTATTCGATGGGCATGACTTTTACGAATTTGGGCAGGTAAGCGGCCCAATTGTCCATGATGGTCTTGGCTCTTGTGGAGCCGGTGTATTTCACATGGCGGGTGAGGAGTTCCCAGACCCGTGTCGCGTCATGCTTGTCCATGGCGGCGGTGACATCGACCAGGCCGTGGCTTTCAAGGTCGCCGCCGTGGTGGTGCAGGCGCTCGATGGTGGCGTCTTCGGCGGGGATGGGGGCGATGTCGACCATGGCGAGGTTGCAGCGTTTGGCAAAGTCACCGGCCTCATCGAGCACATAAGCAACGCCGCCCGACATGCCGGCTGCAAAGTTGCGGCCTGTCTCGCCGATGACGAGAACACAGCCGCCGGTCATATATTCGCAGCCGTGGTCGCCCACACCTTCGACTACGGCGACGGCGCCAGAATTGCGCACCGCGAAACGCTCGCCGGCAACGCCGCGGAAATAGCATTCGCCGATGATGGCGCCATAGAGCACGGTGTTGCCGACGATGATCGAGGTCTCGGGCGTAAAACCCACCTTGTCATGCGGCTTGACAATCAGCTTGCCGCCCGAAAGGCCCTTGCCGACATAGTCATTGGCCTCGCCGGTGAGTTCAAGGGTGACACCACGCGCCGCCCAGGCGCCGAAGCTCTGGCCGGCAACGCCGGTCATGCGGATGTGGATCGTGTCCTCCGGCAGGCCCTCATGGCCATAGCGCTTGGCCACTTCGCCAGAGAGCATCGCACCCGCCGTGCGGTCGCGGTTGCGGATTTCAGTGACGATCGCAACGGGCTTGCCCTCCAGCAAAGCGGGCTTGGCCTGCTCGATCAGCTTCCTGTCCAGAATGTGATCAATGCCGTGGTCCTGCGCTGACATCTTGCGCGTGGCCACCGGGCCAGTGACATCGGGCTTGGCGAAAATCTTCGCAAAGTCCAGCCCGCGCGCCTTCCAATGGGCAATGCCCGCATTCTGGTCGAGCCATTCAGTGGCGCCGATCATGTCGCTGTATGAGGCAAAGCCCATGGCCGCTAGATACTCGCGCACTTCCTCCGCCACGAAGAAGAAGAAATTGATGACATGCTCGGGCTGGCCCTTGAAGCGCTTGCGCAGTTCCGGATCTTGCGTGGCAACACCCACGGGACAGGTGTTCAAATGGCATTTCCGCATCATGATGCAGCCAGCGGCGATCAAGGGTGCGGTGGCAAAGCCGATTTCATCTGCCCCAAGCAGTGCCGCGATCACCACATCGCGGCCGGTGCGAATGCCGCCATCGGCTTGCACTGCGATACGGAACTGCGCAAGCGCTTCAAGGGCCAGCCCGAGCATGTCATCAATTTCTTCTTCTTCGTGGCGGAGGAAGTGCGCGA
>JANOTU010000476.1:0-1536 GCA_031416515.1 Hyphomicrobiales bacterium | reverse complement strand
GCGCGCGATGCGGCGGGCCGTGGGCTGAAAGTATTCCTCGCCGAACAGGGCGACCTTGCCTCGGGCACCTCTTCAGCTTCAACCAAACTGATTCATGGCGGCCTGCGCTATCTCGAACATTATGAATTCCGCCTGGTGCGCGAATCCCTCATCGAGCGCGAAGTCCTGCTCAGATCCGCTCCCCACATCATCTGGCCCTTGCGCTTCGTGCTCCCCCACCACCAGGGCTTGCGCCCCCGCGCCCTCATCCGCCTTGGCCTCTTCCTCTATGACCATCTTGGCGGGCGAAAAATCCTGCCTCCCACCCGCAGCGTGAACCTCCGCACCGACGTCACCGGTGAGCCCCTCAAGCCAGAATTCACCCGGGGCTATGAATATTCCGATTGCTGGGTCGAAGACTCCCGCCTGGTTGTGCTCAACGCCAGGGACGCGGCGCAGCGCGGCGCGACCATCCGGACACAGACGAAAGTCGCCTCGGCCCGGCGCGTGAGCGGCATCTGGGCGCTGACCCTTGACAATGAGGAAATCATTCACGCCAAGGCCCTGGTCAATGCCGGCGGCCCCTGGGTGAGCCAGGTGCTTGGCGACGTCGTGGGCCGCAATGATCCCGACCGCATCCGCATGGTCAAGGGCAGTCACATTGTCGTGGACAGGCTCTACGACCACGACCGCTGCTATATTTTCCAGAACGCCGATGGCCGCATCTGCTTTCTCATTCCCTATGAGCGCAACTACACCCTGATCGGCACCACCGATCAGGACCACAAGGGCGAGCCCACCGCACCGCGCATCTCAGAGGCGGAAACCGACTATCTCCTTGCCGCAGCCAGCGACTATCTGAAAAAACCTGTCACCCGCGCCACGCTGCGCTGGGCCTATGCCGGCATCCGCCCGCTTTATGATGACGGCGCCAGCAAGGCCCAGGAGGCCACGCGCGACTATGTGCTGAAGCTCGACCACCCGCCCGGCGAAGCCCCGCTGCTCTCCGTCTTCGGCGGCAAGATCACCACCTTCCGCAAGCTGGCCGAAGCCGCCATGGAAAAACTCTATCCCCAAAGCAAGCCCTGGACCGCCGCCGCCGCCCTCCCCGGCGGCGATTTCCCGCACTTGCAAGTAGCCTCCCGCATCGCCGCGCTCACAAAAAAATATCCCGCAGTCCAACCCCACAACGTGGCCCGTATCTTCCGCGCCTACGGCACCGAGGCGGAGCAAGTCCTCAAGCCCGACATGGGGCGTTGCTTCGGCCTGCTCTCGACCAGCGAAATCGACTACCTCGCAAAAAACGAATGGGCCAAAACCGCCGACGACATCCTCTGGCGAAGATCAAAGCTCGGCCTGCATCTGACTCCAGCAGAGCAAGACGCGCTGCGGGTTTACATGAGTGGCTCAAAGCGATGAGCCTCTCCTTACCTTTCCGCCCCCCGTTGCGGGGGAGGTGGCGCGAAGCGCCGGAGGGGGGCCTGGCCACGAGTACGGAGTCTACGGTCAGGCCCCCCTCCGTCATGCGTGCCGCATGACACCTCCCCCGCAACGGGG
>JANOTU010000475.1:0-7126 GCA_031416515.1 Hyphomicrobiales bacterium | reverse complement strand
GCGTCTGACCTGAAGAAACTGCTTTCAGAAAGTGGGTGTGTTTTTGAACGGCACGGCAAGGGGGATCATGCAATCTGGTTTTCGCCGATCTCTCAAAAACGATTTGTGGTCGACGGAAAAATTAAGTCGCGGCATAGCGCCAATGTTGTGCTGAAACAGGCCGGCCTGCCCAAGAAATTCTGAGCGCGGTATCGCCAGGCTATCCCTTGCCGCGCGTTCTTGTCTTCCCCGGACTTGCATGTTTTTCCAGGAACACGATGATGTCCTTGGCGACGTCAATCTTGGTTGCCGACTCGATTCCCTCCAGCCCCGGCGATGAATTGACTTCCATCACCACGGGTCCGCGATGCGAGCGCAGCATGTCGACGCCCGCGACGTTCAAACCCATGGCGCGGGCGGCCTTCAGGGCGGTGACGCGCTCCACGGGCGAGAGTTCAGCTTGTTTGGCTGTGCCGCCGCGATGCAGGTTGGAGCGGAAATCGCCCTTGGCGCCGCGCCGCTCCATGGTGGCGACCACGCGCCTGCCGATCACGAAAGCGCGAATGTCGCGCCCCTCTGCTTCCTTGATGAACTCCTGCACCAGAATGGGGATGTCGGCGCCGTTGAAGGCCTCGATCACCGAGCGCGCCGAATTGGGGGTTTCGCCCAACACCACGCCAATGCCCTGGGTTCCTTCCAGCAACTTGATCACCACAGGGGTGCCGCCGACAATTTCGATCACATCGTCAGAGCGCGCCGAGTCATTGGCAAACGCCGTGACGGGGAGGCCAACGCCGTCACGGGCCAGAAGCTGGAGCGAGCGCAATTTATCACGCGAGCGGCCGATGGCGACGGATTCATTCAAGGGGTAGACGCCCATCATCTCGAATTGCCGCAACACCGCGAGGCCGTAATAGGTGTGCGAGGCGGCGATGCGCGGAATCACCGCTTCAAAGCCGGTGAGCTTCTCGCCGAGATAGCGCAGCTCCGGTTTTTTCGAGGTGATGTTCATGTAGCAGCGCAGGTAATCGATGGGCACAATCTCGTGGCCGCGCGCCTGCGCCACTTCAATGATGCGCCGGTGCGAGAAGAGCTTGGGATTGCGGGTCAGAAGTGCGATTTTCATTTGGGTATGCTCTTCCGCTTCTTTTGCGAAACGATGAATGATCGTCCGGGGTGGACAATAAATTGACCGCGCATGCTGGCCCGGCCCAGCAGCATGGGCACCCCCATGTCGGCGCGGTCGGTGAGGGTGACTTCGGTGGTGAGCCGGTGGGAGCCGATTTCAACAATGGTCTCAACCACAATTCGGGTTTCGCTGTGGCCGCTGGTGCTTTTCACCCGGCGCTGGCCTTTGATGAGAAGCGAGCAGTGATGATTGCGGCCATTGACCGGCACCACAAAATCCACGCTCGCGCCATGCACACGGATTTCCGTGGCATGAAGCGCCGCTGATCTGGCCCCTGTATCAATCTTGGCGACAATCGGCCCCACCCCGATCTCCGGCAGACGCACCCGTTCGCGCCAGCCGATGAGCGGCGGAAGCGGAGGTGAGGGTTTGGCTTTCAGCCGCGGCATGGGGATGACACCTTAGACTTTCAGCGATGCCGTTAACAGATTTGGCTTGGCCCAGACGGGAACGTAGCGCGCATTGCGGCGTCCCTGCGAGGCATCAGCAGGGGCCACAAGTCCGGCCCGCTGCGCATCGGCAATGACCGCCGATACCGCTTGATATTCCTCATCTTTCAGGGAAAAGCGCGCCCGCAGCGTTGTGTTGCTCATGTACTCGGTTTTGAGATAGCCCAGAACACAGTGTTGATAGCAGGCGCGGACACGGTCTTCCCTTGTCAGGGCCCGGAAGGGACGCGGACCGAACAGCGTTGCGACAAAGCCGTTTGAGCTTGCTCGAAATTCAGGCGCGGGAAGGTTTATCTTTTCCGAGACCGAGAAAGCCTCAATGGCGGCGATCGACTTGTCTAGTCCGCGACCACGCTCTTCGCAGAGGTTCAATTCGCGCATCGATCTGGCAAGGCTTTCATTGCGCGAACGGGGCGCATCATCAATCATCCGGTTGATGTCTCCAAGGGGAGCGCCTGGGTTTGAGATTTCGATCCGGTTGCTGAATATCTCAATCAGCGGCCCGCTTCCCGGCGCAGAGAGGTCTTGATGAATCAGGGCATTGGCGATGAACTCACGGATGGCAATGGCGGGAATGACCGGTGAACTGCGGCGCACCCCCGAGACGATGACTTCGCGCTGTCCTGTCCTGCGCAACACATCATCAATCAAGCTCTCAAACCCCGCCGCATAGCCTTTCCGGCCTTCAATCTCCGGGACAGCGTCGCTGACATCATTTCCCCGGTACTGAATGACCCGGGCGGTTTTTCTTGATACTGACGGAAACTCAGAAACATCAGCGGCAAGCAGCATCGCTCCAAGATTGGTGATGGCATAGGTGCCGTCCAATTCATCATACACCAGTTTCCCATCAATGAAGTGCCTGAGTATCAGCTCTCTTGAGTCCGGAACGGCAAACCCGCGCAGTCTGTAGTAGGGTTCGATTTCAAGGAGCTTGAAAATGTCGGAAGCAGAGAGACCGGCAGCGGCGATTGCATCCTCCATTTTGCGCTTTCCCGTCGCCAGCCATAGGCTGCGTTCAAATTCGGGATGGTCAGAAAGTTTTTTCTTGTGCTCGCCAATCCGCAAATATGCCTGACCGCTGCATTTTACTGGCTTGTAATAGCTTGGCTCGATTTCTATGATGGCGAAATCCACATCGTCGCAGCTAAAATCGTGGAACTGGAGTTTCAGCGGAGGATCCAGCATTCTTGTCAGCCAGTTTTGCAGTCCCTCGTTGTTCACTTTCAGTGCGTTCAGTTTTACTTTTGTGCCAACACGCTTGAGTGTTTTATCTTCAATGCCGAAGACCAGAAATGCCCTGTCCTTGTCGTGAAGCATCGCCGAATTGGCCAAGGCAGAAATGTAGCTACCAAGCTCGCGCTCGTCAGGGCAGTTGCGCTTGAATTCGAGCCAAGCGGTTTCTCTGCCCTCTTGAAGGAGGCGGTTGAGAAGGGCGCAGGGGTCGGAAATGGCCATATGACTGTCATAATTTATTATCCCCTTTATATCAAGAGTTGCGCTGAGCGCAACACGAAATACATTCGTTGTTTATTTTCAATTGGTTACCTGGAGGATTTGGTTTCCGTTTTATTGGCGTCCGATAAAGCTTGTGTTTATGCGCCAGTCTTCACCGTCTCCACAATCTCAATGCCGAAGCCTGCAAGCCCGACATAGTGGCGGTTGCTGGAGCTGATCAGGCGGATCGACGAAATGCCGAGGTCGCGGAGGATTTGCGCGCCCAGGCCGACATCGCGCCAGGTTTGCTGGCGGGTGGCAGCACTGCCGGAAATCTGGCCTGCGGGAACACCCGTGGCGCCTTCCTGGAGATAGACCAGCACGCCGCGGCCCTCTTTCTTGAAGACATCAAAGGCCGCGTTGAGCGTGTGGCGGTCGCCGAAGACATCCTCCAGAACATTCTCGCGGTGCAGGCGCACGGGGATGTTTTTGCCGCCGGAAATATCGCCATAGACGATGGCGAGTTGTTCCACGGCATCAAAGGGAGTGACATAGGAAAACCCCTTTGCTGTGCCGATCGCCGTCTCCACCGCGAACTGCGCGGTCTGCTCCACCAGGCGTTCGCGCTTCTGGCGGTGGGCGATGAGGTCGGCCACGGAGATGATCTTGAAGCCATGCTCGCGCGCAAAAGCCAGAACCTGGGGCCCGCGCTTGACCGAGCCATCATCATTAACCAGTTCGCAGATGACACCAGCCGGATGCAGGCCAGCGAGCTTGACCAGGTCAACGGCAGCTTCGGTGTGGCCTGAGCGCATCAGCACGCCGCCTGATTTAGCCACCAATGGAAACACATGTCCGGGGCGCACGAAATCATCAGCCTGCACATTTTTGTTGGCCAGGGCATGGGCCGTGGCGGCGCGTTCTTTGGCCGAGATGCCGGTGGTCAGGCCTTCCTTGTAATCAATCGACACGGTGAAGGCCGTCCCCATCGGCGCGTCATTGAGCGCCACCATGGGATCAAGCTTGAGGCGTTTCGCATCCTCAGCTGTAATCGGTGTGCAGACGATTCCGGATGTGTGCCGCACCATGAAGGCCATCTGCTCAGGCGTGATCCGGGCGGCGGCGGCGATCAGGTCGCCCTCATTCTCGCGGTCGTCATCGTCAACCACCACCACCATTTCGCCATCGGCGATGGCCTTGATGGCGTCTTCAACTGTGTCCAAACTGGTTTTCATCTTCAACTCAAATTTTCCCCTGTATCAGAATTTCTTTTCCGAGCCCGCGTCCTTCAAAATGCCATTGGCGGTGTGGCGGCTGTAAAGATTTCTTGGAACGAGAACCCATTGGGCTGTCTGCGAGCGGGTTCATATCTCATGCGACCCCTTGGCATTGCGCTCAAAGGAGAACCCCAATTTCTTACGTTCCGCGCAGACTTCCCGGTTGTATCCATCAACCAAGATTCAAGCCGCCACCGGGATCGCGGCGGGCCTCTGCCACAGGATGGCGGGAACCAGATCCTTCATCGGCTTGGTGGCGATATCCTGCGCGGAGTAGTGATTGGAGATGATGAGATCGACGGCCACTTCGCTCAGCACCGCTTCAAACTCGTCGATTGTCGGCGCCTCGATATGCAGGCCGAAAATATCGCTCTCAGAATAGAAGACCTCCGCCTCCTGGTCCCATACCGCTCGCACGAAAAACATCCGCTTCATATTCCGAAATCCATTCTCTGGTTGAAAATCTTATACATCCTTTCATCTAGATTGAACATCCCAGCTCCGCTTCAAGCAGGCCTATTCAAACAGTGTCGCCAATTTTGCCAAGACCTCATCCATGACGTGACTTGGCACAGCCTCGAGCTTCCTGGCCGTCCGCGCCTTCATGTCCAGCGCGCGGGGCTGGTCACAGCGGATGATGCCGGTGGTCTGTGTGCCGGCCCCCATGAGGGACACCGCGAAACCCGCCATCCGGGCGAAATTGCCGCCGTTGGTGATCGGCAGCACCACGGGCACACCCGTCAGGGCGTTGAACCTGGCCGGAGTCACCACCAGAACCGGGCGTTTTCCCTGCTGTTCATGGCCTGAGGCGGGATCGAGCGAGACGAGATAAATGTCACCGCGCCGCATCAGATGATTTCACGGCCAACGCCGGGCGCCCCTGTCCACTGGCGCTCGCCAGCGCTTGCCCGGCCCTTCGAACGGCACTGCGCGATCAGTTCATCAAGCGTGTAGCGGGGGCGGGTCATCGGCTCCACCAGCAATTTGCCGGATTTGACCGTCAGCCCAACTGGCGAATCTGCGGTGAGGCCCAGCGCGTCGAGAAGCGCGGGCGGAACAGCCAGCATGATGGAGCCGCCGACTTTTCTCAGATTGGAGGTATGAGCCATTGTGAACTCCTGATATTATACTGTGATATAACTTCTGTCTCCCCGGAAGACAAGCGCCTCACTCGCCCCAGATTCTTGCCAGTACCGATGTCCAATTTCCATGGGCGATTTTGGCAATCAGCGCCTCGCTGTGGCCGCCCGCCCGCATGGCTTCGATCAAACCTTGCAATCCCGCCGCATCGCCGATCGCAGTGGGAATCTGGCAGCCGTCGAAATCCGAGCCCAGCCCCACATGGTTTTCGCCAGCGAGGTTCATCATGTGATCAAGATGCTTCAGCATGACATCGAAGCCGGTGTCGGGATTGCGCCTGCCGTCGGGGCGGAGGAAGAAGTTGGCGAAGTTGAGGCCGATCATGCCGCCGCTATCGCCGATCGCCCTGATCTGGTCATCGGTGAGATTGCGCGAGGACGCACAGATGGCATGGGCGTTGGAGTGGGTGGCGACCAGCGGGGCCTTGCTCAGCTTGGCCACGTCCCAGAAGCCTTTTTCATTGAGGTGCGAGAGATCAATGAGAATTCCCAGCTCATTGCAGAGGCGCACCAGGTCTTTGCCGATGTCTGTCAATCCCGGCCCGGTATCGGGCGAATGGGGGAAGCGGAAGGGCACGCCGTGGCCGAAGATGTTGGGCCTGCTCCACACCGGGCCCAGTGAGCGCAACCCGCTTTGATAGAGGACTTCGAGATTCTTGAACTTGGCGTCGATGCATTCAGCGCCTTCGAGATGGAGCACAGCGGCGATGACGCCGCTTGCCAGGCAGGCCCGGATATCAGCGGCGTTCCGGCAAACCTTGAAGCGCCCGGCTGAAGCGCGCTCAATGCGGAACAGCAATGCGGCCATGGCGAGAGCTGGCGGCAATGCTTTCGGCATCGCGATCTCACCCGCCAGCGGCGGGTTGAGATCATCCTCGTCGCCATGCGGGTCCAATGGATTGGGAACCCACACGGCGAACATGCCTCCGGCGAAGCCACCCTCGATCATGCGCGGCAGATCGAGATGGCCTTCGCCGTCGCCGTTCAGGAAATCGGCGACGGCGTCACGGTCCTTTTTCAGCCACAACCGCAACAAAACGTCATTGTGGCCGTCGAAAACAATCACGCTTGGGCGCGCAGCTGCTCGACGTAGTCCCAGTTCACCAGATTGTCGATGAAGGCTTCGAGATATTTTTGCCGGGCGTTGCGGTAGTCAATGTAATAGCTGTGCTCCCACACATCGCAGCCGAGGATGGGCTTGGCCCCGTGCATCAAGGGGTTCTCGCCGTTCGGCGTCTTGGTGACGGCGAGCTTTCCGTCCTTCACCGCAATCCAGCACCAGCCCGAACCAAACTGCGTGAGGCCGGCCTGCACGAAGTCATTGCGCATCTTGTCATAGCCGCCGAGATCGGCGTCAATGGCCTTGGCAAGCCCGCCTGGCATCGACTTGCCGCCGCCCTTGGGCTTCATCCAGTTCCAGAAATGATTGTGGTTGTAATGCTGGCCCACATTGTTGACGAGGCCGGGGATTTTTTCATTGAAGGCGATCTTGCAAATCTCCTCAATGGACTTGGCGGCGTGGGGTGAGTCCTTCAGCAGATTATTGCCATTGGTGACATAAGCCATGTGATGCTTGTCGTGATGAAACTCCAGCGTCTCCTTGGACATATGGGGTCCGAGCGCGTCATAGGCATAGGGCAGGGCGGGCAGTTCGAG
>JANOTU010000474.1:0-4064 GCA_031416515.1 Hyphomicrobiales bacterium | reverse complement strand
AGGCTCGCAAGGGCTCGCACCTCAGGATGAGGGTTATTCCTCATCCTGAGGTGCTCGCGCCCTTGCGCGAGCCTCGAAGGACCACGCGCCCAGATTTTGAGGACATTTCACAGTTTCGTCATATCTGCGTAATATCTCTTCCAAACACATTTAACCGGGTTCCCGCATGAACGAGATGACACGCCCCGCCATGGGCCCCATTGCCCTCGACAACCCCGCGCGGTTTATCAACCGGGAGATTTCCTGGCTTGATTTCAACATGCGGGTGCTGGAGGAAGCGCGGAACCTCCATCATCCGCTGCTGGAGCGCTTGCGGTTCCTGTCGATCTCCGGAAACAATCTCGATGAATTCTTCATGGTGCGGGTGGCCGGTCTCGCTGGCCAGATGCGGGAGCAATTGCCAACCCTGAGCGATGACGGCCTGACGCCTGCCGAACAGCTTGACCGGGTGCGCCGCCTGGCTCAGGAGCTGATGGCCGAGCAAGACCGGCGCTGGCTGAAGCTTAAATTGGAACTCAAGGAAAACGGCATCGCCATTCTCGATGGCAGCAAGCTCAACGATGCCGAGCAGAATTGGCTTGATCTCCGCTTCCTTGAGCAGATTCTCCCCGTTGTCACCCCTATTGCCATTGATCCTGCCCACCCTTTCCCGTTCATTCCCAATCGCGGCTTCATCATCTGCCTTGAACTCAAGCGCCGCCGCGATGGCGGCACGATGAATGCGCTGCTCCCCATCCCGCAGCAGCTTGAGCGCTTCATCAGGCTCCCCAGTGCTCCGGGTGCGCCGGTGCGCTTTATCGCCCTTGAAACCATGCTCCGGCTTTTCATCCCGCGGCTTTTTCCCGGCTATGATGTCCTTGGCGAGGGCCTGGTGCGCATCATCCGCGACAGCGATCTGGAAATTGAAGAGGAGGCCGAAGACCTGGTGCGCCTGTTTGAGAGCGCGCTGAAATGCCGTCGTCGCGGCACCGTGATCCGTATGGAAGTGGACGCCAACTGCCCTGAGAGGCTGAAGGCCTTCATCGCCGACCAGCTTGATGTGAGCGCTGATGTGATCGTCAATTGCCACGGGCTGGTGGGCTATGCCGATACCGAACAGCTCATTCTCGATGAACGCCCCGATCTTAAGTTCAAGCCCTATGTCGCGCGCTTTCCCGAACGCATCCGCGAGCATGGCGGCGATTGCTTCGCGGCCATCCGGCAAAAAGACATCATCGTTCACCACCCCTATGAATCCTTCGATGTGGTGGTGCAGTTTGTGCTGCAGGCCGCCAACGACCCCGATGTGCTGGCGATCAAGCAAACGCTCTACCGCACCTCAAAGCATTCGCCCATCGTGGCAGCACTCGCCAAGGCCGCGGAGGCTGGTAAATCGGTGATGGCGCTGGTGGAGCTGAAAGCCCGCTTTGACGAGGAGGCCAACATCCAGTGGGCGCGCGATCTGGAGCGCGCCGGTGTGCAGGTGGTGTTTGGCTTCATCGAACTCAAAACTCACGCCAAGGTCTCGATGATTGTGCGCCGCGAAGGCACTGGAATGCGCACCTACGTGCATTACGGCACCGGCAACTATCACCCCGTCACGGCGAAAATATATACCGATCTTTCCTTCTTTACCTGTGATCCGGCACTTGCCCGCGATGCGGCAAGGCTGTTCAATTTCATCTCCGGCTACGCTCAGCCTGAAGACCTCGAAAAAATCTCTCTCTCGCCCATCGGTCTCAAAGAGCGGCTGCTGCAAAATATCGCCGCTGAAATCGAACACGCCAAGGCTGGCCGCCCCGCCCAGATTTGGGGCAAGATCAATTCGCTGGTGGACCCCGGCATCATTGATGCGCTTTATACCGCCAGCAATGCGGGCGTACAGATTGATCTTGTGGTGCGCGGCATTTGCTGCTTGCGTCCGAAGGTTCCGGGCTTGTCTGAAAACATCCGTGTCAAGAGCATCGTCGGGCGTTTTCTAGAGCATTCGCGCATTGTCTGCTTCGGCAATGGCGCCGCGCTCCCCCACAACAAGGCCAAGGTCTATATTGGTTCTGCCGACTGGATGCAGCGCAATCTGCACCGGCGTGTGGAAACCCTGATCCCCATCGAAAACCCCACAGTGCATGACCAGATTCTCGACCAGATCATGATGGCCAATTTCAAAGACAACCAGCAAAGCTGGGAGCTCCTCTCCGATGGCAGCTCGCGCCGCATCGTGCCTGGCCCCGAGGAGGAGCCGTTCAACGCCCACGAATACTTCATGAACAACCCTTCGCTCTCTGGACGGGGCCGCTCTCTGGAAGGTAATGTGCCGCCAACCATTCCGGTTACCAAGAAGAAGGCGAAGGGGCGCGCATGAGTTGGCATACAGGGTTCAGGACCGAACCACCCAAATACCGCCCCGTTGCTGTGGTCGATATCGGCTCCAATTCGGTGCGCCTTGTGGTCTATGACGGATTGCGGCGCTCGCCCACACCGGTGTTCAATGAAAAAATCCTCTGCGGCCTGGGCCGCGGCGTGGCGCTTACCGGACGCCTCGATGGCGACGGCATTGTTCGCGCACTCGCGGCTTTGCGGCGCTTTCGCGCTTTGGCCCGGCAGATGGGGGTGCGCCAGGTCTTCGCGGTGGCCACCGCCGCCGCGCGCGAGGCCAAAAATGGCGATGAATTCATTGATGTGGCTGAAGCAGCCCTCGGCGCCAACATCGACGTGCTTTCCGGCAAGGAGGAGGCGCGCTATGCCGCCCTGGGCGTCATCGCCGGTGTGCCCGATGCGGACGGCATCGCCGGTGATCTGGGCGGCGGTTCGCTGGAGCTGATCGACATCGCCCAAGGAAAATCCGGCGACGGCATCACCCTCCCCATCGGCCCCTTGCGCCTCATCGACATGTCTGGCGGCTCGGTTCCCAAGGCCAGAAAAATCATCGATGAATATCTGGCCACAGCCCAGGTGCTGGAGAAACTCAAAGGCCGCACCTTCTATGCCGTGGGCGGCACTTGGCGCAATCTCGCCAAGCTGCACATGGCGCAAACCCGTTATCCGCTGCATGCGCTGCATTGCTACCGCATGAGCCGCGCCCAGGCCTCCAGCGTTGCCGATCTTGTCTCCGGCCTTTCGGCCTCCTCGCTGAAGGATATCCGCGAAGTCTCGAAGAGCCGCTCTGACACCCTGCCTTATGGCGCATTGGTTCTGGAGCGGGTGCTGGAAGTTTCCAAACCCAAGGTGATCGAGGTCTCGGTTTTCGGCGTGCGCGAGGGCCTGCTTTATTCCAAACTACCGCGCCGCAAGCAAGTCGGCGATGCGCTGCTTTCCTCCTGCTGGGATTTCGCCCGGCGCTATGCGCGCTCACCCGCCCACGAGCTGGAACTTTGCGACTGGACCGACCAGATTTTCGGCACCGCCACTCTGACGGAAACGCCCGAACAAAAACGCCTGCGCTACGCCGCCTGTTTGCTGGCCGATATCGGCTGGCGCGCCCATCCCGACTACCGCGCCGAGCGCTCTCTCGGCATGATCTCGCAAGCCGCCTTCGTCGGCGTTGACCATCCCGGCCGGATATTCCTTGCACTGACGATTTTCTATCGCTACGAGGGCGAAGAGATCGATGGCGCCCTCGCCCGCCTGCTCGATGACGAGGCCGGCGCCCGTGCCCATCTCCTCAGCAATGTATTCCGCCTGGCTTACATCCTCTCCGCCGCCATGCCTGGAATGCTGCCCAGGATCGGCCTCACATTCAGCGACCCCAAGACCCTCAATCTGCATCTCCCGAAAAAACAGGCCGACCTCATGGGCGAGCGCGTCGAAAAACGCCTCGAAAGCCTCGCCGCCGAACTGGGCCGCGCCGGCAAGGTGGTGATCGGCTGAGCGCCCCTCTGCCGGCATGCCAGAGCTTGCCCTTGCAATGGGAGGGTGAGGGAACACCGGCGTTTGTTAAGTGGGGTGCGGCAAAAGGTGTGTAAATCCCGTGGCGGCGAAAGCCGGGAAAATGGTGGGTGCCAGTGGATTCAATTGACCATCCAATGCCCTGGCGGCCCGAGTCACTGATACTGAGTGGGCAGATCATGTCATCGTCCTCTCCCGCC
>JANOTU010000473.1:0-3143 GCA_031416515.1 Hyphomicrobiales bacterium | reverse complement strand
CGCGAGGGGAGAAGGAAGAAAGTAGATGGTTGCTCCCGCGCATCAACTCTTCGCATCCAGCCCGTAGGCCGTGTGCAGGGCGCGCACCGCAAGCTCGGTGTAGGCCTCGTCAATCAGCACACTGACTTTTATCTCCGAGGTGCTGATCGCCTGGATGTTGATGCCCTTGTCAGCGAGGGAACGGAACATCCTGGCGGCGACACCGGCATGGCTGCGCATGCCGATGCCAACCACTGATACCTTGGCCACGTCAGCCGAATGGGCGAGTTCCATAAAGCCCAGTTTGTCTTTGACCCCGTTCAGAACCTTGATGGCGCGGCGCAAATCCTTCCTGGCCACGGTGAAGGTGATGTTGGCGTTGGTGCCGTCGGTTGAGACATTCTGCACGATCATGTCCACACTGATATCAGCTTCCGCGAGCGCTCCGAAAATCGCCGCTGAAACACCGGGCTTGTCTTGCACCCTTCTGATCGAGACTTTCGCCTCATCGCGCGAATAGGCAATTCCACTGACCACATGCTGTTCCACAATACGCTCCTCATCGCAAACGAGTGTTCCCGGGCCTGAGCCATCAGGCTGGTTCTGGTTGGGTGAATCAGGTGGCTCAAAACTGGAGCGCACCTGCAACGGCACCTTGTAGACCATGGCCAGTTCAACAGAACGGGGCTGCAAGACCTTGGCGCCAAGGGAGGCCTGCTCCAGCATTTCTTCGTAAGAAATGCGGTCAAGCTTGCGCGCCCCCGTGACAATGCGGGGGTCCGCCGTATAGACGCCGTCCACATCAGTATAAATATCACAAGAGGCATCCAGTGCCGCGGCAATGGCCACAGCGGAGGTATCCGAGCCGCCGCGCCCCAGCGTGGTGATGCGCCGGTCGGGGCCGATCCCCTGAAAGCCCGCGCACACCGCCACCTGGCCTTGTTCCATGCGCTTTTGCAGCTCGCTCGAATCAATCTCGGCAATGCGGGCGGAGCCATGCACACCGTCAGTTTTGAGCGGGATCTGCCAGCCTGCCCAGGAGCGCGCCGGAATGCCCATGTCCTGCAGCACAATGGCGAGCAGCCCCGCCGTCACCTGCTCGCCGGAGGCGACGATGGCATCATATTCGCGGGCATCGTGAACCAACGCGGCCTCGCGGCACCAGCCCACCAGCCGGTCTGTGGCGCCGGCCATGGCCGAAACCACCACCGCCACATGATGGCCAGCCTTTACTTCACGCTCGACATGGCGGGCCACATTGCGGATACGCTCGATATCCGCAACCGAGGTTCCGCCGAATTTCATCACCAACCGGCCCATCGGCCATACCTTTCTCAGGCCCGCGACACCCTTGAGGCTCGCGGCCACTCTTTCCTGTGCTAAACCCGGATTACAGAATCCTCTTAGATGACACACGTGCCCGATGCAATATTGTGAAGCTGAGCCCCAATGAACTCCTCAATCGACCCCTCTGAAGTCGAAAAATTCTCGAAAATCGCCGCGGAATGGTGGAATCCCACAGGCAAATTCGGCATTTTGCATGTCTTCAACCCGGTGCGCCTGCTCTACATCAAGGAACAGGTCTGCGCCCGTTTCGCCCGCGATCCCTTCGCGCGTGCGCCCTTCAAGGGTTTGCGCATCCTCGACATCGGCTGCGGCGGCGGCCTTCTGTGCGAGCCCATGGCAAGGCTTGGCGCTGAGATTGTCGGCGTTGACCCCTCTGAGAAAAACATCAAGACCGCGACTGTCCACGCGGCCGAGATGGAACTCGCCATCGACTACCGCACCGGCACCGCCGAAGACCTGGGCCTGGCCGGGGAGCAGTTCGATGTCATTCTCAACATGGAGGTGATCGAGCACGTCACCGATCCCCAAGCCTTCACCCGCACTTGCGCCGCCATGCTCAAACCCGGAGGTGTCATGTTCGTGGCCACCCTCAACCGCACGCTCAAATCCTTCGGGCTGGCGATCATCGGCGCCGAATATATCCTGGGCTGGCTGCCCAAAGGCACCCACCAATGGGAGAAATTCATCACCCCCGACGAGTTGAAGGGTTGGCTCGGACAGAACGGGGTGGCGGTGAAGGATGAAACCGGTGTGACCTACGCTCCCACCAAGAACGAATGGCGGAGATCGAGGGACATGGCGGTGAACTATATGCTGGTGGGGGTGAAGGATGCTGCTGCCTGACGAGGCCCTGACCATTGCCCGCATCCTCAAAGTCAATCACGCAGGGGAACACGGAGCCATCCGGATTTATGGCGCGCAGATTGCCATTGCGCGGAAATTTCACCCTGAGCTTGTCTCTCCGCTTGAAGACATCCTCGCCCATGAAGTCGAGCATTGCCGGCTCAGCGACTCTCAACATCGGGAGATTCACAGCGCTTGGCTCGGAAACTGCAACAGAGGTGATGGACCCGCGTCAATCACCGAACAGGTCATCCAAATCCCTCGCGCCATGCACGACCCGGACGATTTCGGCTTCTTCCACAGTCACGCGGTACACGATCAGGTAATTGCCTTCGATCAATATCCGCACGTCCTTGCCGATTTCCGGACGGGGCGCTCCGCGCCCGGGATGGTTGACCAGCGAATCTATCCGCCTGTTCAGCCGGTCGAGAAAGCGGTCAGCATTGAACGGGCTGTCGCCAGCGATAGCGAGCCAGATATCGATGAGGTCTGATTCCGCCTGCGCTGTCAGCCTGACACGGAAGTTCTTCATTGACCCAGTCGTCTGCGGGCCTCAGCCTTGATTTCGTCCATGGAACTGAAACGGCCCGGACCGCTGGCCAATCCCTCGCGCCACAAGCGCTTCAATTCCTTGATGGCCAAGGCCTTGCGCGCCTGCTTTTCCTTCCAGTCGCGCAAGGCCTCGCGGATCACCTCACTGGTGGAAGAGTACATGCCGCTGCCGATTGCCTGCTTGATAAGGCCAATCATCTCAGGCGGCAGGGCGATGCTTATTTTTTCAACATTGGACATTTGAGCACGGTAGCAATTCTTGCCACCGCTGGCAATGCTATCTTTTGATCGGCGCAAACTTCCCGCTCGTCTCCGGATAGTCACCAGCAGGCTGAACCACCACCCCATGGATGCGTTTCTCCAGCGCCTTTATCTCGGCGGCGCCGTCGATCACGGCGAAGCGGGTGGTGTAGGATTTCTCT
>JANOTU010000472.1:0-2492 GCA_031416515.1 Hyphomicrobiales bacterium | reverse complement strand
CCCGCGAGGGGGGGGAAGGGGAATTTGAATGTGCACCTGAGCGCGGCATCATTATTCGCTCTTGGCTTCGGAGTCTTTCTTCTTCATGGCCGCACCCAGGATATCACCCAATGACGCGCCTGAATCGGTCGAGCCATATTGGGCCACGGCCTGGCGCTCGTCGGCGATTTCCAGCGCCTTGATCGAGACGTTCATCTTGCGGGCCTTGCCCTCATAGAGGGTGACCTTGCCGTCGAACTTCTCGCCAACTGCGAAGCGCTCGGTGCGCTGCTCGGAGCGGTCGCGCGCCAGATCGGCGCGCTTCACGTAAGCGGCGAAGTCCGAGCCGGTGACGCGGACTTCAAGGCCGTTCTCTTCAACCTTGACCACTTCGCAAGTGACGGTGTCGCCCTTCTTGATGCCGCCAGAGGTGACCGGAGCGGATGAGGCCTGATCGCCGCTGAGCTGCTTGATGCCGAGAGAAATACGTTCCTTCTCGCGGTCCACGTCCAAAACCTTGGCCTTGACGGTATCGCCCTTCTTGTAGTCCTTGATGGCTTCTTCGCCGGGGCGCTTCCAGTCGATGTCGGAGAGATGCACCATGCCGTCAACTTCGCCGTCAAGGCCAACAAACAGGCCAAACTCGGTGATGTTCTTGATCTCGCCCTCAATGTCGGCGCCATTGGGATATTTCGAACTGTAGGTTTCCCACGGATTGTTCTGCACCTGCTTGAGGCCCAGCGAAATGCGGCGTTTTGCGCTGTCGATCTCCAGCACCTGGACTTCGATCTGCTCGGTGGTGGAGAGGATCTTGCCGGGATGCACGTTCTTCTTGGTCCAGCTCATTTCCGAGACATGGACGAGGCCTTCAATGCCGTCTTCCAATTCAACAAAGGCACCGTAATCGGTGATGTTGGTGACCTTGCCCTTGACCCTGGAGCCAATCGGATAACGCTCGGCCACGATCTCCCACGGATCCTTGTCAAGTTGTTTCATGCCCAGCGAAATGCGCTGGGTCTCAGGATTGATGCGGATGATCTGCACCTTTATGGTCTGGCCCACCTGCAAAACGTCATACGGATGATTGACGCGCTTCCAGGCGATGTCGGTGACATGCAGGAGGCCGTCAATGCCGCCCAGATCAACGAACGCGCCATAATCAGTGATGTTCTTGACAACGCCGTCAACAATCTGGCCCTCAGCGAGGTTCTGCACCAGCTCGGAGCGCTGGCCGGCGCGGGTTTCTTCCATGATGGCGCGGCGCGAGACCACGATATTGCCGCGGCGGCGATCCATTTTCAGAATCTGGAAGGGCTGCGAGACATTCATCAAGGGGCCCACGTCGCGGATCGGGCGCACATCAACCTGGGAGCCTGGCAAAAACGCCACAGCGCCGCCCAAATCAACCGTGAAGCCACCCTTGACGCGGCCAAATATCACGCCGTCCACCCGCTCATTCTTGGCGGAAACGATTTCCAATCGGGTCCAGGCTTCCTCGCGCTTGGCCTTGTCGCGCGAGAGCACCGCTTCACCCAGCGCATTCTCGATGCGCTCCAGATAAACTTCAACCGTATCGCCCACTTTGAGTTCATTGGGCTTGCCCGGCATGGCGAATTCTTTGACCGCGACCTTGCCTTCGGTCTTGAGGCCCACATCGATGATGGCGATGTCATTTTCAATGGCGACAATGCGCCCCTTGATCACCGAGCCTTCGGTGGCGGGATTGTCGAGATAGCTTTCGGCGAGGAGGTTTTCAAAGTCTTCGCGCGTAGGATTGAAGGAGACGGCGGATTTCGCCATGAGGTGGTAGACCTTTCCGTAATCGAGGCAGGCCCAGCGGCAAACCCGCCAGGACGTCCCGCAAAGCCCCGTTCGTTGATAATGGGGGCTCGCGGACACCGCGACAAAATTTCAAACCGGCACAAAGCCCCCAGGCTGCGCGATTGCATCGGTTCAGAAACAATGATGGGCGCGTGACACGCCCGGTTTATGTTCGCCTGCACACTGCAAGCGACCTGGAACGGCGGCGGTATAGGACAATCGGCACGGGCCGGCAAGGGCGGGCAATTGTGTTCAGCAATTTTGCACCGATGCGGCGCAAAAGCGTGAGAACTTCGAAGGATACGAGGTTCGCCTGAGGTGTTATCGGCAGATTGCGCAGATGGCCGCATGCAAGGGGCAGGAACGCAGCCTGTCGGCGCAATCTGCGCCCTGATTCTACGCAAACTCCATCCGGGAAAAAAAGAGCGGGCTGGAAGGCCGCGATACGAGGAAAATCAGCATTGGTTGCGCCTGGGGTGGCGCAGAGTTCCGGAACGTGGCCGGATATGACGATTTGAGCGTACGCTGTCAAGGACTATGTTCTTAAAAAATGGTATTTTTCGTTTGGGGAAGCGGTAGGCAAAGTTCGCCACACTGTGGTCCCATGTCTGGAGACCGGATGAAAAAGAAGGGTTGCGTGGGCGCTTGGCCTTTCGCAAAAAAACTGCCGGGAGCCACCCGGCTGGCTACGC
>JANOTU010000471.1:0-2593 GCA_031416515.1 Hyphomicrobiales bacterium | reverse complement strand
CCTGCAGAACTCGGCTCACCGCCCCCTCATCCGGCTCGCGGCACTGCGGGCCGCGCCCCACCTTCCCCCGCGAGGGGGGAAGGAAGAAAAGAGAGTAACCGCGCGCTGCTTATCGCAGGCCCCACCGCCAGCGGCAAGTCGGCGCTGGCCTTGAGGCTGGCGCGGGAGCACGGCGGCGTCATCATCAATGCCGATGCGTTGCAGGTCTACCGCGAATTGCAAATCCTCTCGGCGCGGCCATCGCCAGAGGAAGAATCCCAAGCGCCGCACCGGCTTTACGGCCATGTATCAGGCATGACGGCCTATTCCGTCGCCCGCTGGCTGGCAGATGCAACAGAGACTCTGAACGCGGCATGGGCGGCAGGCCAGTTCCCCATCATTGTCGGCGGCACCGGACTTTATTTTCGGGCGCTGGAGCAGGGGCTGGCCGAAATTCCCGCAATTGATCCGGCTATCCGCGAGAAGTGGCGGAATTTCACCGGCGACCTTCATGCCGAACTCACCAAGCGCGATTATGAAGCCCGCCTTGAACCCAACGACCACCAGCGCATTGTTCGCGCCCTTGAAGTCATCGACGGCACCGGCAAGCCGCTCCGCCACTGGCAGCAAGCCGCCCAGAAGAACGCAGTGCTGTCAGGCGTCGCGGTCGAGCGCACCTACATCGCTGTGCCGCGCGAAAACCTCTACGACCGCGCCGAAGCGCGTTTCGACCAGATGATGGCGGCGGGCGCTTTGGCGGAAGTCCGCGCGCTTATGCATCTTGATCCATCCCTCTCCATGATGAAAGCCATCGGCATCCCCGAACTCTCCGCCCATTTGCGCGGCGAGATCACTCTTGAAGACGCCGTCACTCAAGCCAAGACCGCCACCCGCCACTACATCAAACGCCAACTCACCTGGTGGCGCGGGCAGATGAAGGATTGGGCTCATTCCGCCTGATAATGTGCTATGATGCATTCATGAGCACGCATTTCCGCAGCCCCGCTCTTCCCCTCACGACGCAAGCCGCCGAGGGCCTGGCGCGCCGCCGCTGGACCGTGGCCGAAATCGAGGCCATGGTGGAAGCTGGCATCCTGCTGGAGGATGAGCGGTTTGAACTGATCGGGGGAGAGGTTGTTCCAATGTCGCCAAAAGGCAACCGGCATGAGCTGGTGAAAGCCGCGCTGATCCGGCTGTGGTCAAGAAAGGCGCCAGACGGAATCTACCTGGTTCCGGAAACAACTTTTCGCCTTGATGTCGATACCTTCCTCGAACCGGATTTCGTTTTCTACAACAGGGAAACCGGCCTGGTAAATCTCACAGGAGAAAATGCGCTCCTTGCCGTGGAGCTTGCCGACTCCAGCCTTGGTTACGATCTCGGCCGCAAAGCGCGGCTTTATGCCAGTTTTGGCATCCGCGAACTTTGGGTGATCAATGCGGTGAAGCTCGTAACCCAAATTCACCGCCGCCCCGGCCTCGATGGATACGAGGAGAAACTGACAGTGCCTCCGAAAAGGTTTCTGACGCCGTCATTCGCGCCGGAACTTGCGGTTCAACTGGATGGGCTCGAACTGATCTGACTGCTTCGTTTCCACGCATCAAAGCCACCGTGAATGTGCGCTGCCGACTTGATGCCTGCATCTTGCGCGGCCTGCACGGCCATGGCCGAGCGCTCGCCGAAGGCGCAGTAAAACACCAGCCGCTGGCTTTTTGCCAGCCGGTGCAAAATGCCGCCGCGACCGAGGTTTTCCTGGAGCGCAGTATAGGGCGCATGGACGGCGCCGGTGATCTCACCGTGGCGCTCACGCTCGCTTTTTTCGCGGAGATCAATGAAGGCGACCTTCGGATCGCCCAGCAAAGCTTGGGCCTCAGCGGGGTTGAGCGACCAGCCGCGCCTGGCGATTTCCGCCTGCGCCAGGCCCACCCGCATGTTGGCGGGGATGGCCACGTCCATCATCTTGGGGTTGGGCAGATTGAGGCTGGCCATCAACGCCACATAGTCATCAACTGATTTCACCTGCAGGCGCGGATTGAAGGCGCGCTCTTCGCCAATGGTGCTCACCGTGTCGCCCTTGTAGTCGTGCGCGGGGTAGACCAGCGTCTCGTCGGGAAGCTTCAGCAGCCGGTTGAAGATCGATTCATACTGCGACCTGGCATCGCCATTCTGGAAATCGGTGCGGCCCGTGCCCCGGATCAGCAGTGTGTCGCCGGTGAAAACCCGGTCGGCCATGGTGAAGGAATAGGAATCATCGGTGTGGCCAGGTGTGTAAATAACCCCGAGGCTCACCCCCTCAATATCCAGCTTCTCGCCGTCCGCCACCCGCATGGAAACGACGTCCGCCTTGGTCTGCTCGCCCATCACGGTGATGCAGTGCGTCTTATCGCGCAGGGCGCCCAAGCCCGTGATGTGGTCGGCGTGCATATGGGTGTCCACCGCCTTGACCAGCTTGAGGTCGAGTTCGCGCATGAGCTGGAGGTAGCGGTCGACTTTCTCCAGCACCGGATCGATGATCATCGCCTCGCCGCCCGATCGGCTGGCCAGCAGGTAGGAGTAGGTGCCGGAGACCTGGTCGAACAGTTGGCGGAAGATCATGTTGTTGCTCCCGAATGGTTG
>JANOTU010000470.1:0-1595 GCA_031416515.1 Hyphomicrobiales bacterium | reverse complement strand
GTCAGATTGGAAGAGCAAGGCCTCGCTGATTGCTTACGGCGTCAGCATTTTCGTGGCATTCGTCAGCCCCTGGATTTCCCTGGCTATACTTGCAGGCGTCGCTGTGATGTGGATTATACCGGATCGCCGCATCGAAAAGGTCATCAGTGGCTAAAGTTGCTCGAATTCATGTGACGCCGGAATGCGGCGTACTCGTTCACGGAAGGAAATATAGATGGCGCAGGCGATCAGGATGCTGACACCCACAAATGTCCAGCCATCAGGAAAATCGCCGAAGAACCACCAGCCGGCAACAATGGCCGTGATGATCTCGGTGTACGCCAGGGGGGCGAGGAGCGAGGCCTCGGCGTATTCGTAGGCGCGAACGATGAAGTAGTGGCCGGTTGCGGCGATGGCGGCGAGCAGCACGAACATGCTCCATTCAAAGGCTGTGGGCGCTTTCCAGAAAAAGATGACCGCGAGGCTGGTGAGCACGGCCCCGGCGAGATTGGTGTGGAAGGTGGTCAGCATGGCATGGTCGCTGCCGGAAATCCTGCGCGTCATCAGCATGTAGCAGGCAAAGCTGGCGCCCGCCGCCAGCGCCAGAACGGCACCGGCATTGAATTCCTGAAAGCCGGGGCGGATGATGATCAGTGTACCGATGAATCCGATTACCACGGCGCTCCAGCGCCGGATGCCCACTTTCTCGCCCAGCACAAAGGGCGACAGCATGGTGAGCGCCAGCGGATAGACAAAGAAGATTGAAAGCATGCCGGCGATCGAGGTGAATTTCAGCCCCCAGAAGAAAAACCCGGTGGCGGCGATCAGGAATGCGGCGCGGAAGGCGTGCATGATGGGACGCGCGGGCAGCAGAGATTCAGCGCCGCCGATGCGGATGGCGAAGGGCAGGGTCATCACGCAGCCAAGCGTCATGCGCGCCCATACGATCTGGACGACCGGCACCCCCTGCTGGCCGAGAAATTTGGCAACAACATCCAGAAATGGCAGCATTGCCATGGCGCAGAGCATCAGCGCTATGCCGGTGAGGGTGCGGTTGGCGGGTGTCATGGCGGGGGTGGTAGGGGATCGCGGTGGTCAACGCAATTCGTGATTGTTTTGTCTGGCGCGGCGGGGCACACTGTAGAAAACAGGAATGACCCACATGGCCCTTGAAGAACTCAAAGCCCAGATTGGTTTGCTGATCGGCCAGATCAACAACCAGCCGGATGACATGCATGAGCTCTATGAACTGCTGCACCAAAAGCTGGGCGAGTTCAAAGCCAGCGGCATGCCGCTGCCGGATGATCTTGTGGAGCTGGAAGCCCGGATGCTGCGCGAGTTTCAGAAACAGCGATAGCGGCTCAGCCGATCACCACCTTGCCGGCGCGGCCCAGTTCGGCGGCGAGGCTTTCGAGGCGTTCGCCCGTGAGGTCGGCTGTTTTGATTTGTTTGGCGCAAGAGCGCCTCTCACTTCCTCACCCTGAGGTGCGAGCGCCTTCGCGAGCCTCGAAGGGCCCACGGTGCGGAACCTGCAACTGTCCTTCGAGGCGTGGGTTGGGAGGGCCCTGGAATTGTGACTGATCCGTTGGACATGTTGCCGCATTGCTGCCTGGGAG
>JANOTU010000469.1:0-3912 GCA_031416515.1 Hyphomicrobiales bacterium | reverse complement strand
GGCCTGCGTCACTGGATGAACCCGAATTCATTTTTTTGCCGCAATGAGCTATCATTTTCTTTTGAAAATCGGAGAGATGGAACATGATGGTCAATCGCGCGGCACTGCTGGCTTTAGCAATCTTGTTTGCAGCGAGCACTGGTACCAAAGCTCATCCGCATGTCTGGGTCAGCATGCGCTCCGATATTGTTTTCAACGATGACGGATTGATCAAGGGCGTCAATCTTGAATGGGCCTTTGACGACAACTACACAGAGATGGCGCTTGACGGCCTAGATGCCAATGCTGACGGTGTCTACAGCCAGGCTGAAATCGCCCCCCTGACAAAAGAAAATATCATCGCGCTCAAGGACTATGATTTCTTCACCGTGCTGCGCAGTGGCGGCCAGAAGCAGGAGATCGGCGCGGTGACAGAGTTTGGTCAGATTTGGAGCAATGGCAGGTTCTCCATGCATTTTCATGTGCCGCTGAAAATCCCGGTCGATCCACGCCAGGGCGAATTCGTGATGAAAGTCTATGACCCGGATTTTTTCATCGCCATTGACTATCCAAAGGATGACCCGGTGAGCGTTCTTGGCAACATGCCCGCCACCTGCAAGCTCGATGTCAAGCCGGTCCCGACCGATGCGGAGATGGAGCAAACCCGCCTCATGCTTTCAACCAAGGGCAAGGACTGGAAGCCCGAGACAGCCGAGGACTTCGGCGCCATGTTCGCGCAACCGGCTGTGATTGCATGCGGCGCCTGATTGCCGTCCTCATTGGCGTCATGCTCGCCGTAGGTGTCTTCATCGCACCTCTGGCCGCACAGGCGCCCGAAGAACCCGCGGCACAAACCACCATCGACAAACGCAAGCTTCTGGTGCAGCCACGCAATGCCGACAGCACATTGCAGATTGTCTCCTTCTGGAAAGACCCGGTGCTGTGGGTGCGCGAGCAGCAACAGAATTTCTACAGTGCCATGTCAGGCGCAATCCGCCAGATCAAGGCTGATACGCCAATCGCTGCCGCATGGACGCTCATGCTGCTCAGTTTTGGCTACGGCGTGCTCCATGCCGCAGGCCCCGGCCACGGCAAGGCGGTGATATCCGCATGGCTGCTCGCCACAGAAAACGAGTTGCGGCGCGGTGTGCTGATCGCACTGATGAGCGCTGTCATTCAGGCCGTTGCCGCAATTCTCATTGTCAGCGTTCTCTTGCTCATCGCCACCAGTGTTGGTGTGGCCGCCCGCAATGTCGCAGGCGTTCTGGAAAGTGCGAGTTACGGGTTGATCGGCCTCATGGGGCTCTATCTGATCTGGACTGCGCTGCGCCCCCACGCCCATCACCATCACCATCACGATCACCACCATCATCACAACGGGTCCTGCGGCCACGCGCATGCGCCGGAGGCAAAGCAGATGAAGGGCGACTGGTCCTTGGCCAAGGCCTTCTCACTCTCATTCGCCGTTGGCATCAGGCCCTGCACGGGAGCCATCCTGGTTTTGGTGTTTGCCAATGCGCTGGGCCTTTACTGGGCGGGCATCGCCGCAACCTTTGCCATGGCCGTTGGCACCTTCATCACCGTCTCCGTTATCGCAGCGGTCGCTGTCTATGCCAAGAAGCTGGCGCAGCGCCTGGCCTCGCGCGATGCGCGCTGGCTGGATTGGCTGGGCTTTGGCCTTCGCCTTGGCGGCGGCTTGGTCATCACAATTCTGGGAGCCATTCTGTTCATGGGATCGTTTGGCTCAACAGGCAGAATGATTTGACCATGAGAACCAATCAATGGCTGGTGCTGGCAGGCTTTGTCGGACTGTGTCTGGGCGTTGCAGCGCTGGGTGGTCTCAACACAGCCCAATCCGTCATCAGTTGGTATCCAACACTCAACAAACCCTCGTGGAATCCGCCCTCCTGGATTTTCGGCCCGGTGTGGACCACGCTTTATGTGATGATGGCGGTGGCAGCCTGGCTGGTGTGGAAACATGGCAAGGGCGCGCAAGCGGCCCTCACCCTGTTCTTCATCCAGCTTGGCCTCAATTGCCTGTGGTCCTTCCTGTTCTTCGGCGCGCAGTCTACCGCGCTGGCCCTGATCGATATCGCCGCACTGTGGATCATGCTGGCGCTGACCACCTTCAGTTTTTTCAAACTCTCGCAAGCCGCAGGCCTGCTGATGCTGCCCTATCTCGCCTGGGTCAGCTTCGCGGCAGCCTTGAATTTCGCAATCTGGAATTTGAACTAGCAGTCCGAGTCACTGATACTGAGAGGACGAAGCCCCGTTGCCGAAGGCAATGGGGAAGGTGAGGGTGTGTCAGGGGCCAGTTCTGACTCACCCTCACCTATCCCACCTCGCAAGGGCTCGGCGGGCCCCTTTCCTCTCCCGCAAGGGCGGGCGAGGACATTTTAATCGTCCTCGCCCGCCCTTGCGGGAGAGGAAGGGGACCCACCGCCGCAGGCGGTGGGGGAGGTGAGGGTGAGTCAGGGGCCAGTTCTGACTCACCCTCACCTATCCCACCTCGCAAGGGCGAGGCGGGCCCCTTTCCTCTCCCGCGAAGGGGCGGGAGAGGACGATCTGGGCTGTCAACGCAGTTTCCGTAATTTTATATGTTGCCAGAAGCAATTGAAGCCTTGATTTGCCGCCGCTGGATGAATTACCTACCGCCTACACACAACGCAGTGATTCTGGAGCGCGCCATGAGAAAACAACGTAAAGCCCATCACACCAAGCCCAAGAAGCGCCGGCCAGTGAGCCAGCAGTCAACGGCAAGCGCTGCCTCCATAGGCGCGCTTCCCTTGGTTTCCTGTTTAGCGGGCAGGGATATGCTCGAGAATGGCCTGGGCACCGCGATCATCGCCCGCTCAAATCCCGATGGCGAACTTGTTGTCGGCATGTTTCTCGTCGATCTCTACTGCCTTGGCGTCAAAGATGCCGCGCTGAGGAAGATGTCGCACGACACCCATCGAAAGATGCAGGAAGGCGTTGCGGAAGCCGAAGTCCTGGAGGACATCAAGCCCTGCTGCCTGAAAACGCTGGTCCTGCAGTCGGTCGACTATGCTGCAAGCTTAGGCATCGCGCCGCACCGGGACTATAAAAAAGCATCCCTCATGCTGGCCGGCATTGACAGTACAGAGTGCGCGACGAAATATGAATTCGGGCGGGAGGGCAAACCGTTTTACGTTTCCGGTCCCAATGAGACCCCAGCGCGCATGCGGCAAATAACCGAGAAGCTCCGCCGACACCTGGGTGAAGGCGGATTTGACCGCCTGTCCCTGGCCGGGGGAATGGCAGATGCCGGGGAAGACGATTATGATGAACCATTGCCGGTTGACGATATCGACGATGCAGACGAGGTCGAAGACCTCCTGACTGCCATGGAGGCGGCGTTGCCATTCCGGGCCCGGATCCATGCCGACGCTTTCAGCCGGATGTGCGCGGAAACAGAATGGCTGCGCGACAAATCTCCCGATGCGCAGGTGTTGGACACGGTCTATGAAGAAAACCTTGGCGGCATCATGTGCGAACTCGGCTTTGACGGCGAAAAAAGCCGACAGCCGTTTATCGTCTCACTGACGCATCTGACGCCGGATGAAAACCTGCCGTGTCATGAGGCGATCCTTCGTTACCAGAAACGCCGGGTGGAAGCTTTGCAAAAGCAGGGACGCTACGGCCAGGTGACCAGGTAACCGGAAGGGGAGAAGAGGAAGTAGAAATGCGCAGCCCCTCAGTGTCCGTCTCGAAAGTTCTTGAGTCTTACGAGTCACTTATGATTCAAGGCAGGCAGTTGCCTGATTCGTGGAGGACAGCCGCAATGTGGACGAATGAAAATCGAGCGAGGTACAATCGCGATCACCTGCGATACCCGAGCGATGTCACCGATGAGGAATGGGCGCATGTTGCGCCGTTGATACCGAAGGCGAAGCGCGGCGGGCGCAAGCGCGA
>JANOTU010000468.1:0-2832 GCA_031416515.1 Hyphomicrobiales bacterium | reverse complement strand
ACCACTACCCCACGACCGTCATCCCAGGGACAAGCTGGGAACCAGCTTGCAGCTTGAACAGGCCTTGATTATCGAAGCTCCGTTACGCTGAAAGCTGGATGCCAGCTTGTCCCTGGCATGACGAAACGGGGGAGAGAGCCGCCTCGACTCGAAGCTGTTATTTCCTGACAGCCCCTTAGTTTTAGAATTGCTGGCCCTTCGAGGCTCGCGAAGACGCTCGCACCTCAGGGTGAGGGTGAAGGGGTCATTTCAGTCTGCAGCCGTCATTGCTGCGCGGTTTAATGATCGCCCGCCTTGTCCTTCTTGGTAGTTGACATGATCCGGTCAATATAGGCCAGCAGCAGGGCGGAAATCACGAAGGCCATGTGGATGATGGTGAGCCACATGAGCTTGCCGTCGCTGAACTGGCCAGCGTTGAGGAACACCTGCAGGAGATGGATCGACGAAATCGCCACAATGGTGGAGGCGACTTTCACCTTGAGCGAGCCTGCGTCAATCTTGCCCAGCCACGATAGCTCGCCCTCCGCATTGTCAAAGCGGCTGACAAAATTTTCGTATCCCGAGATGATCACCATGACGATCAGGCTGGCGACGAGGGCCGCATCGATCAACCCCAGCATCTTGAGAATCGCCTCGGTCTCGTCAACCATCAAGATATTGACCATGAACTCATAGAGCTTGCGTCCGAAAGCCAGCGCATAAAGCGCCAGCGCCGCAGCAAGGCCTACATAAAACACCACCAGTATCCAGCGCGAGCCAAGAATCACGGCTTCAACAAAATGTTCGATTTTCTTCATGCGCGAAATCACGTTCCTGCTTTCGGTTCGGGCCTGTCATTACGGGTTTTCCACAGCGAATAAAAGATGCCGGAGGCCAGCACCGCGATCGTCACCACCAGCGACAGGGCGGTGTCGATCTTGATGCCCAGGGGCACCAGAAAAATCTTGATGCCCACCAGCACCAGCACCACCGCCAGGGAGAATTGCAGATATTTGAAACGGTGCACCGCGGCGGCCAGCGCAAAATAGAGTGCCCGCAGGCCCAATATGGCGAAGATGTTGGAGGTGTAAACAATGAACGGATCTTGCGTGATGGCGAAAATCGCCGGCACCGAATCAACCGCGAAAATCAGATCGACAAACTCAACCATGATCAACGCCGAGAACAGCGGCGTCATGAACAGCACGGTCTTGCCGGTTTTGGAATCGGGCAGGCGCACAGAGAACCGGTCGCCATGCAGCGTGTCGGTAATCCGGAAATGCCGCCGCAGGAATTTCAGCACCGCGTTGTTCTCAATATCCGGCTTGTGCTCAACCCCGCGAAACATCTTGAGGCCGGTGAACACCAGAAAGGCTCCGAAGATGAACAATATCCACGAAAACGAGGTGACCAGCGCCGCCCCCACGCCAATGAGAATGGCCCGGAACACAATCGCCCCGAGTATGCCCCAGAACAAAATCCGGTGCTGATAGAGCCGCGGTATGTGCAAAAAGCCAAAGATCATGGCGATGACAAAAATATTGTCCATCGCCAGCGATTGTTCAATAAGATAGCCGGTGAAAAATTCCAGCCCGGCCTGACCGCCGCGCGCCCACCAGACCCACCCGCCGAAGGCAAAGGCTATGGCCACATAGCCGCAGTAGAGCAGAAAACTCTCTTTGGCCTCAATCTCCGCATTGCCCTTGTGCAGCACGCCAAGATCGAAAGCCAACAGGGCTACGACCACGCCCAAAAAAATCACCCAGAAAAACGCCGGGGTTCCCAAAAAATCCGTATAAAGCGCTGTCTGTAAAAATTCCATCCCGGACCACTTATTCCTCAATTGACAATAGCAGCGCCGACATCGCAGGAATGGAGTTCCTGCCAGCGGGGCCCGGTGCTGACTATGGCTAAATGGTGTCGTCCGCCGCAGACTTCAAGGGCCCTCATCCGCCCTGTCGGGCACCTTGTAACGGGTGTGGCCAGTTACTAATGTATGATTATGTGAGGAACGCCGTACTGGTTGATCTTTTGCCAGAACTGGTCCCACCTGGTTTCGGTGAGCACAAGGGCCCGCAGGCTCAGGATGATTTGCGCGCCCTCTGTGGTCCAGCGCATGCCTGAACAGCACAGCCGCTGCTTGACCAAGGTCTTGCACGCGGCCTCGGTGACGCCCGATCCGATCGGTATGTGGCTCTCAATACAGCGGGCGTAACGCATCTGGTGCAGGTGATTGCCGAAGTAGGTGATGCAGTCCTGCAGGTCCTTCTTCTGGTCCGGCTTCATTTTCGTGGTTGAGGCCTGCTCCAGTTCCCGCAGGATCCGTTGCGCCGCGTGATGCTTGTGCTTGAGATCATGGCATCGTTCGTCAAGCCACTGCTCACGTTCCTGCCCGGGCTTGCAAATCACTGCGGCAGCGCGCGCCAGGTACTGGCTGGCGTGGTAGAAATCCAGGACCTGCTCGTCAACGTGGGGACCAAGGAAATCCCAATTGGATTTCGCGCCATCCGCGATGCCGACGAAATGCGCGCGCGGATACAGCGACTTCACATGGCCGATCTCACGCGTCATGCGCTCGAAGAATACCTCTTTCCCGTGCTCCGGTGCGGCGCCTGCGTAGATCGTATGCAGGCGCTCGCCATGCTTGTCATAGAGCGAAATGCTGCCCGTCATGGCTTCCCGCCAATTCTTGTCGCACAGCAGCATGCAGGTGCCATCAACCCCTATGGCAATCGTCGCAACCTTGCCCAGTTCCGGTGTCGCGTAACTCCAGCTTTCTTCCTTCGCCTGCACGACTGTCCCGACATGCGTGGCCAAATCCTGCAGGGTGGCCTTCAGGCAAGGGCGGCCATG
>JANOTU010000467.1:0-8017 GCA_031416515.1 Hyphomicrobiales bacterium | reverse complement strand
GCAGCCGTCAGGCTGCGCGCCGGATGAGGGGGCCGCTTCAGCGAGTCCCGGCGGCTGCGGGACTCGGCTCACCGCCTCCTCATCCGGCGCTTCGCGCCACCTTCCCCCGCGAGGGGGGAAGGAAGAGCAGTGCTGCACGGCTTCAATGATTTTCCGGTAGCCGGTGCAGCGGCAGAGCACACCGCCCAGCGCATCGGCGATGGCGATTTCATTGGGGCTGGCGTCGCGCTCCAGAAGCGCAGTCGCGGCCATCAGCATGCCTGGGGTGCAGATGCCGCATTGAGCAGCGCCATGGGCGAGGAAGGACTGTTGCAGCGCGCTGCCGGCGAGGCCCTCAACCGTGATCACGCGTGTGCCCGCAACTTGCGCGGCAGGCACCAGGCAGGCGCAGGCAGGCTCGCCATCGATCAGCACCGTGCAGGCCCCGCAGTCCCCGGCATCGCAGCCGACTTTGGTGCCGGTCAGGAAAAACTCATCGCGGAGCACACTCGACAAGCGCTGGCCCGGATGGGACTGCGACTGCGCCGGCCTGCCGTTGAGGGTGAAGAGTATCACCGGAGCCCCCTCTCGACGAAGAGCCTGATGCTTGCTTTCAAGAACGCAAACGCCTTGCCGACCCGTTCCTGATTGGTCCTTGCCATCGCTAATCTTGGTCCTCTGGCAATACGGTTCGCAAAATCAGAAGCAGTGCTGGCACTTCTTCTGTCGCCGACTTCCACACGATAGCGGGATCAATGCTGAAATACGCGTGCATCAGCCGGTTGCGCATGGCGACGATTGCAGCCCAAGGCACGGCCGGCGTTGCGGACCGGGTTTCTGCAGAAACCCTGGACGCCGCCTCGCCAATGATTTCGATGGCGCGCACAAGAGCGAACTGCAGCATAAGATCCGAATCGAATGCCCCGCGTGATCGCCCTTCGACGAAGCCTTGCACGGTCCCTGCTGCCTCGATCATGTGGCGGACGCGGATGGCGTTGTCAGGCCGCATATTGCACCTGCGCCGTCCGCACCACGTCATCGCGAAAATACCGGCTTAAATCCTGGGCGGTGCGCAAATCCACGCGCCGGCCTTGCAACTGGGAGGATAATTCCATCGCGATCCCGGCCATGGCAATAAGGCCGGGCGTAGCCTCTGGCTCAAACTCCACCAGCAAATCGACATCGCTGCCGGGCCGGTTGGTGCCTTTCAAGGTTGAGCCAAACAGGGCCAGCCGCCGGATATGGTGGCGCTGGCATAATTGAGCCAGAGCTTTGTCATCGGAGAACAGGCGTTGGGTCATAGCTTCGCTTCCTCGTTCAAATCGGCAGTTCGACCGGTGACAGGCGGCTGATCTCGGGCCAACTCCGCGCCAGCGCTTTGCACGAAAAAGCTTCGGCGGCGCGCTTCTTGCGCTCGCAAACAGCGCAGCCGATGGGCCAGTTCACGTGCCAGTTCATCTCTTGCGCCGGGCTTGGCGAGTTTAGGGGCGCGAGCCACTACGATGCCGACACCCGAAAACTTGCGACCCGCCAGCCGATGAGGGGCTATGGAAATCATGCGAGACCCGCTGCCTGGTTCAGAGTCCTTGCAATCAGATGAAGCGCCGCGTCATTGCGGTAGCTTGCAGTGGCGCGAACATCATCAACAGGACTGAGTGCTGCGATGTGACGCGCGGCGACAATTGCCGAGGGAACGGTTTGGCCCACCAGACCCAGCTCCAGTTCGGGCAGCCGCTGCGCCACGGCAGAAGCAGCGCCCACGGCCACGCGGGCGTCAACAATGCGTCCCCGGCCATCGCGCTGCAAAACGGCGGCGACCATGACGATGGAGATCACCAGATACCGCCGCGCCCCGAGTTTGACGAAAGACGCTGTGGCGTTGTCCAGCTTTGGAACCAGAATGGCCGAGAGGATTTCATGGGCCAGGATTTCCGTGCGGCGATAGCCCGCAATGAACCTGGCCAACGCCATGCGGCGAACGCCCTGGGCTGACACCAGCTCAACCTCCGCATCCAGCGTCAACAGCGGCGGCACGCCGTCAGCGGCGGGCGAGGCGTTGCAGAGATTGCCGCCAATCGTCCCCCGGTTCTGTATCTGCACCGAGCCCACTTCGCGCGCCGCAAGCTTCAGGCCGTCAAAGGCTGGCGGAAGATCAGCGCGGACAATATCGGTCCAGGTGGTCGCCGCGCCAATCCGGTGATAGCCGCCTTCTTCGCTGATGCCGCGCATTTCGCGCAGGTTGGAGACATCGACGATATCAGGCCCAAGCGGCCTTCCCACATAAGCGGGATAAACATCGGTGCCGCCCGCCAGCACCAGCGAGCTGCCGCCCGCCATGGCGCCGACGGCCTCGCGCATGGTTTCGGGCCGCACGTACACTGGTTTTTCTCCCTGGAGCTTGTTTTGTAAAAGTTTCGGGCTTTGGCTGCGGAGTGTCAAGCGAATCAAATTGCCATGGCGTGGATGTCACTCTATCTTTGCGGGCCTGGGTCAAAAGGGGTTGGACATGGACGAGGACAAGGCAGGCCGGATATTGTTGGAGAATTGGCGGGCCAATACGCGCATTGAGGCCCTGCCGGAGGCGCTGCGCCCGCGCAGCCGGGCTGCGGGGTATGCCATTGCCGCAGCTCTTGCCAAGGCTTCCGGCCAGCCGGTGGCGGGCTGGAAGATCGCTGCCACCAGCAGGGCGGGGCAGAAGCATATCAATGTGCCGGGGCCGCTGGGGGCGCGGATTTTGCAGGACCGGTTGTTGACGCCGGGGGCGGCTGTGCCGCTGGGTGACAACATCATGAAGGTGGCGGAGGCCGAATTCGCGTTCAGCTTTGGCCAGGCCATGCCGGCCCGCGCGGAAGCCTATTCGCAGGAAGAGACGGCGGCGGCGGTGGCTGCCTTGCATCTTTCGATTGAAGTGCCGGACAGCCGCTATAAGGATTTCACCAAGGTGGGGGCAGACCAGCTTATCGCCGATACGGCTTGCGCGTCGTGGCTGGTGCTGGGCCCGCCAGTTGCAGTGGAGTGGCGCAAGCTTGATCTTGCCCGGCACGTCGTTGTTGGTTTCAGGAATGGCGTGGAAGTTTCACGCGGCACTGGCGAGGCGGTGCTGGGTGGACCGCTGATTGCGCTCACCTGGCTGGTAAATGAGGCTTCCGCCTATTGCGGCGGGATCAGTGCCGGGCAGTTTGTCACCACCGGCACTTGCATTGCGCCCTTCGCCATAGCGCCCGGTGATGCCTTGCGCATGGATTACGGCGTACTTGGAAGCATTGAGGCTTCGGTCACATGACCGAACTGCCGGCTTTTGCCAGCAACGCCATCAACCTTGCCTCGCCGCGCCTCGGGGCCGAGGCGATTTTTGCCACCGATGAATTCTTCGCCGACAGTGCGAGAATGCTGGCCGATGCGCCTCCCGTGTTTGATCCTGACACGTATGACAGCAATGGCAAATACATGGATGGCTGGGAATCGCGCCGGAAGCGCAGCGGCGGCCATGATTTCTGCATTGTGAAGCTGGGGGCGCGCGGGGTCATTCGCGGCGTTGATATCGACACCAGCCATTTCACCGGCAACTATCCGCCAGCTGCGTCTCTGGAAGCGTGCGTGGGAGAGCCCCGCGAGGATACGCAGTGGACGGAGCTTCTCGCGCCTGTGCCGCTTGGCCCCTCAGCGCATCATTTTCATGCCATTGCCAGTGACAAGGCCTGGACCCATGTTCGCCTGCATATCTATCCCGATGGCGGCATTGCCCGCCTGCGGATTTACGGCGAGCCGGTGCCCGCCTGGGAGGGCAAGGACCGGAGCGCTGTTCATGAGCTTTCGCTGGCCAACAATGGCGGGCGCATCATCGCCTATAACAACGCGCATTATGGTTCGGTGTGGACGCTGCTGACCAAGGGCCGCGGCATCAACATGGGCGATGGCTGGGAAACCCGGCGCAGGCGCGAACCCGGCAATGACTGGATCATTGTGAAGCTTGGCGGCGCTGGCAATGTTGAGAGGATCGAGGTTGATACCTGCCACTACAAGGGCAATTATCCAGACCGCTGTTCGGCGCAGGCGGCGATGGTGAGCAGCGAGCAGTCTGTCGTTACCGAGGCCATGTTCTGGCCAGTGTTGATGAGCGAACAGAAATTGCAGGCTGACCATATTCATGACTTTACCGACATCAACAAGCTCGGGCCAGTCAACCATGTGAAGCTCAACATCTTCCCTGATGGCGGCGTTTCGCGGCTGCGCATTTTCGGCAAACTGACGTGATCGCGCTGCGCCCTGAACCTTTGACCAAGGCCGCTTTTGCAGGCTTTGGCGATGTGGTGGAGATGGAGGGCGCGCAGCACTATTCGATCAATCAGGGATTTGCCGAGCGCTTCAACGATCTCGCCCTTGTTGATGCGGGGGACGGCGTCAACATCAGCATTGTCACCGCAACACCAAGGCCGCTCCCCATCGCCGTCAAATTGATGGAGCGCCATCCGCTGGGCAGCCAGATATTTTATCCGCTGCAAGACCGGCCCTGGCTGGTTTTGATATGTCATGACCCAGAAGACAAGGGCAGCTTTCGCGCGTTTTCCGCCACGGGACAGCAGGGCATCAACTACGCCCGCAACGCCTGGCATCACCCATTGCTGGTGTTTGAACCGGGGCGTTTTCTGGTCGTGGACCGCAAGGGGCCGGGGGACAATCTTGAGGAGGTGTGGCTAAGCGAGCCTTTGTCTATTGCGCCTTGAGCTGCGCCAAGGGCCCTCATCCGCCCTTCGGGCACCTTCTCCCATTTGCGAAGGCGCAAACGGCAGAAGGCTATTCTATTGATGGCCTTCTCCCGTGGCCCTTGCCTTGGTAGAAGGTGCCCGAAGGGCGGATGAGGGTTCTTTCAATGCCACTTCTTGCCTGAGATGTAAGTCGCTTTCACGGCGCGGTCGTCGCCCAAGATCATCAGGGCGAAGAGGGTGTCTTCGAGGGATTGGGAGATCTCATGACGGCTGGCAAGGACAGGGGTGGCGGCTGGGTCGAGGACGACGAGGTCGGCAAATTTTCCAATTTCGAGGGAGCCGGTTTCGTGTGAGATATGCAGGCGTTCGGCGTTGCCGCGTGTGGCGAGGTGAAACAGTTCAGTAGCTGTGGGCTTGTAGCCGGCCAGCATTTGCACCTTGTAGGCTTCGCCCATGGTGGCAAGCATCGCGTAACTGGTGCCGCCGCCCACATCGGTGCCAAGACCGAGGCGCCGATGCTGCTGCATGCGCATCAGGCCCGAGCCGAGGAAGGTGTTGGAGGTGGGGCAATGGATGATGGTTGAGCCTGACTCCGCGAGCCTTGCGCGCTCGCGCTCGCCCAGGTGAATGCCGTGGGCGAAGAGGCTGCGCTCGCCGAGCAGGCCGAACTGGTCATAGACATCGGTGTAGTCTCGTGACCTGGGGAAGAGCTGTTTGACCAGGGCGATTTCGCCCGGGCTTTCGGAGATGTGGGTTTGCATCAGCGCGCCACCAAGCGATTCAAGCAATTCACCGGAGAGGCGAAGCTGGGCTTCTGACGAAGTGACAGCAAAGCGCGGCGTGACCGCGTAGCGGAGGCGGCCCACCCCATGCCATTGCCGGTAAAGCTCCTCCGATTCACGCGCTCCGGTTTCGGGATCATCCTGCACGGCGGGGACGGCGTTCCGGTCCATCATGGTCTTGCCGGTGATCAGCGCCATGTCGCGGCGGGAGGCCGCAGCAAAGAGCGCGTTGGCGCACGTTTTATGCACCGAGCAAAAGGCCATGGCGGAGGTGGTGCCGTGGCTGGCGAGGCGGTCGAGGAAGATTTCGGCGGCGCGGGCCGCGTAAGTTTCATCCGCATACAGACTTTCTTCCGGAAAGGTGAAACGGCGCAGCCAGTCGAGCAGGTCTTTACCGGGGGCCGCCAGCATCCGGTATTGCGGGAAATGGATATGGGCATCGATGAAACCGGGAAGCACCAGCATGTCGGCATAATCATCAACGGGGGCTTGCCGGAAAGCGTGGGGCAGCAAGGGCTGCGGGCCGACCCAGAGGATGGTGCCATCGTCGCCCGCAACAACTGCGCCTTTCGCCTCGTGGACCACGCTGGCGGAGGAGGAGAAAGAGACTGTGTGGCCCTTGATAACTCGCGTCATGGCAACACGCGCTCCTCGATGCGGAAGCGCAGGATGCGCGCCACCTGGGCAAGCGCCATGTCGAATTCCGCCTCGTGGCTGCTGACCAGCCGGTCGATGAAGGCTCCGAGGATTTGGGTTTTGGTGGCGCCCTTGACCGCGAAAATGAAGGGAAAACCGAATTTGGTTTTGTAGGAATTGTTGAGCGCTGTGAAAGTCTCCAATTCGCTTTTGGTGAGACGGTCAAGGCCGGCACCCGATTGCTCGCGGCTTGAGTGGCTGGTGAGTTTGGCCTTGGCTGCAAGATCGGGATGGGCGCGGATGAGGCTGAGTTTCTGGGCGCGGCTGGCCATCGTCACCGCATTCACAAAGGCAGCAATCATCGCCTCGCGCGTGGCGAAGGGACGCTTGAGCGCTGCTGCCTGGGCCACCCAGGGGGAGTGTTCTGCGACATCGGCGAATGCGGCCTCAAAGACTTTTGCCGAGAGGGCGTTGACTTCGGAGAGTTTCATCATTGCTTTGCGATCCATGCGCCGAGTTGGGCGCGTTCTTGCTGAGTCATGTTGGTCTTGTTGCCCATGGGCATGGCGCGGGTACGGACTGACTGGATTTCGATCTGGGCGGCGTAGCGCTTGATGTCGTCCAGGGATTCGAGAATTACATTCTTGGGGGCTGTCTTGATGGTGCGGTCTGTGGGCACTGCGGCGTGGCAGGACACACAGCGGTTTTGCACGATGGCGAGCGCATCCGCATCGCTGACTTCGCCGGTGTAGGCGGGTCGCTGCGGTGGCTCAGTGAGATACAATGCGGCTGCAAGCAAGAGTGCGAGCAGCGGCAGGGTCCAGGCGATCTCGGCTTGGCTGTCGCCCACCTCGGTGCGCAGCAGATAGTGCCGCAGCAACGCGCCGCCGACGATAACCAGGCCCATCAGCAGCCAGGATTGTGGATGGTTGGTGATCATCGGATAGTGGTTGCTGACCATCATCAGAAGCACGGGCAGTGTGAGATAAGTGTTGTGCAGTGAGCGCTGCTTGCCGGTGGTGCCGAGGCGCGGATCAGGCGTTTCACCCCGCAGCAAGGCTGCGGTGATGCGGCGCTGGTTGGGGATGATCACTACGAAAACGTTTGCCGCCATGATGGTGCCGATGAACACGCCGACATGGATGATCGCTCCGCGGCCCGAGTAGACATGCGTGAAGCCGTAAGATGCCGCAAGGATCAGCACGAAAACAGCGCCCAACAGCAGGTTCTGGCCAAGGCCTGCGCGGCACAGGAGATTGTAGATGATCCAGCCTGCAAAGATTGCGGCGAGCGAGATGGCGATGGCAACCCACGGCTCCATGTCCATGATGCTGGGGTCGATGAGATAGGTTGAGGCCTGGACGTAATATTGCACCACCAGCAGGAGAAAGCCGGTGACCCAGGTGAGGTAGGCCTCCCACTTGAACCAGATCAAATGATCGGGAAGCGAGGGCGGCGCGGCGAGATATTTCTGCACATGATAGAACCCGCCGCCATGGACTTCCCACGCCTCGCCAGCGAGGCCTTCCTTTTTCTTGAGCGAGAAATCCAGCGCCACAAAATAGAACGACGTGCCGATCCAGGCGATGCCGGCGATCATGTGGCCCCAGCGCAGCAGGAGGTTCAGCCAGTCGGCGATAAAACTATTCATGCAAGCACGCAGCTTTGAATTTTCCCCTTCTCCCCTCGCGGGAGAAGGTGGCGCAAAGCGCCGGATGAGGGGGCGGTGAGCCGAGTCCTTCAGGCAGCAGGCCTGGCTGAACCACCCCCTCATCCGTCTCGCGCCCAAGAAAGAAAGGGGGCGCGATCCACCTTCCCCCACGAGGGGGGAAGGAAGAGTTCGCGCGTGGTTTCACTGCGGCAGCTTGTCCTCCACGCCTTTTACGTACCAGTTCATGCTGAGGATATCGCCAT
>JANOTU010000466.1:0-6418 GCA_031416515.1 Hyphomicrobiales bacterium | reverse complement strand
TCCTGAAAAATCATGCCGATGCGGTCGCCGCGGATTTTGCGCATGCGCCGCTCCGGAACTGCCGCCAAATCCTCGCCCTCGAAGATGATGCGCCCGCCGTCGATGCGGGCGGGCGGACTTGGCAGCAGCCGCATGACCGTCTGGGCGGTGACGCTCTTGCCGCAACCGGATTCGCCCACCAGACCGAGCATTTCACCCGCTGCCAGTTGGAAGCTCACATCCTCGACAACGCGAACCCAGCCCTGTTCCGTATTGAAGCCGACATTCAGCCCTTCGACGCTGAGCAGCGGCTCACTCGTCATTCGAAAACGACACGCGGGAAATAGAAGGAGACGACCCAGTTCGGAATATCGACGATCTCGCTGATCCTCAGGTCGCCGCACACGCTGCACAGCATGTAGGCATCAACCGCGCTCATCTTGTGGCGCCGGGACAGGAGATCGATCATGCCGGAAACGGCGGCTTTCGCCCCTGCCATGAGATCGGGCCCAATCCCGGTCGTCACCTCATAACCTTTCACATCCATGTGCCGCGCCACGGGCCCCGGCGTGGTGAAGCGCGGGAAAGCGAGATTGGCGTTCTTGACGAGTTCGAATCTGGCGGCCAGCGAGCACGGGCTTTCAATCGCGGTGCCGCAGACTTCGCCGTCGCCCTGGGTTGCATGGGTGTCGCCGACACTGAACAGGCCGCCTGCCACTTCGACGGGGAGATAGAGTTCGGTGCCCGCCGCCATGTCGCGGATGTCCATGTTGCCGCCCATGCGGCGTGGCGGAACAATCGAGTGAAGGCCGGGCTCGGCGGGAGCCAGCCCGATGGTGCCGCAGAAAGGCTTGAGCGGAACCCGGCCGCCGGGGCCATACATGGCGGGCGCCAGCGTCCGCGCATCATATTTCCAGATGTGCAGAGCCGGATCCTTGAACTGATCGGCGAGGAGTCCGAAGCCCGGAATATTCGCGGTCCAGCCCCAGCCTGACGGCGCAAAGTGGAGGAGCGTCACCTTGATGGCGTCGCCAGGTTCAGCACCTTCGACATAGATGGGACCGGCCACCGGATTGACCTTGCCGAAATCGAGCTTCGACACATCGGCCACTGTCGATTGCGCCGTGAGCTGGCCGCCGGAAGAGTCGACGGGATTGAACTCGACGGTCTCGCCCGGCGCAATTCTGGCGGCGGGCGGATTATCGCGGTTCCAGCCGAAATGACACTGGTGCTGGTGAATCGTGTGCTTGTGCATGGCAGACCTTGAGGGCATTCCCTAACTCATTTTTTCTTCCCCCCTCATCCGGCGCTTCGCGCCACCTTCCCCCGCGAGGGGGGAAGGGGGAACTCGATGCCCGCGCCGAGAAGGCCGATGCCATGGCCAAGGACGATCAGAAGGACGCCCGCATTGCCAAGTGGAAAGCGATCTTCGATGACGTGATGAAGGACGCGCCCTGGGCACCCGTCATGAACGAGAAGCGCTTCACGTTCCACTCCGCAAGGCTGGGCGGCGATGCATCGCTTTACGCCGATCCCATCCACATTCCGATCAACTACGACTACATCTACGCCAAGGACGCGCAGTAACGCTCTTCTCCCCTTCCCCCCTCGCGGGGGAAGGTGGATTGCGGCGCTTGCGCCGCAAGCCGGATGAGGGGGCGGTTCAGCGAGTCCTACCACCTACAAAACTCGCTGAACCGCCCCCTCATCCGGCGCTTCGCGCCACCTTCTCCCGCAAGGGGAGAAGGAAGATTTAAGAGACAAACATGCACAAGCACACCATTCACCAACACCAGCACCATTTCGGGTGGAACCGTGAGAACCCTCCTGCTGCGCGGGTGGCTCCTGGCGATACGGTTGAGTTCAATCCGGTTGATTCATCGGGCGGGCAACTCACGCCTAAATCCACCGTGGCAGATATTGCCACGCTGGATTTTGCCAAGGTCAATCCAGTGTCCGGCCCCATTTACGTCGACGGATCTGAACCGGGCGACGCCATCAAAGTAACGCTGCTGCATTTCGCCCCCTCGGGCTGGGGCTGGACGGCGAATATTCCGGGCTTTGGGCTGCTGGCCGACCAGTTCAAGGACCCTGCCCTGCATATCTGGAAATATGATGCGGCAACGCTTGCCCCCGCGATGTATGGCCCCGGCGGGCGTGTGCCGCTTAAACCCTTTTGTGGCACCATTGGGCTGGCCCCCGCTGAAGCTGGCCTGCATTCTATCGTGCCGCCGCGCCGTATGGGCGGCAACATGGATATCCGCGACATGGCGGCGGGCACCATTCTCTATCTCCCCGTGGAAGTGGCGGGGGGCTTGTTCAGCGTGGGCGATACCCATGCGACACAGGGCGACGGCGAGGTTTGCGGCACGGCGATTGAAAGCCCGTGCGCTCTGGCGGCCAAGTTTGAACTCATCAAGAATGCGGGCCTCGCCTATCCCCGCTTCACCACGCCCGGCCCTGTGACCCGGCACATGGACGCCAAGGGCTATGAGGCCACCACCGGCATTGGCCCCGATCTGATGGCGGCGGCAAAGGCTGCCGTCTCCGGCATGATTGATCTTCTGTCTGCGCGCTACAAGTTGTCAGCGGTTGACGCCTATATGCTGTGCAGCGTGTGCGGCGATCTCAGGATCAGCGAGATTGTCGACATGCCGAACTGGGTCGTGTCGTTTTATTTCCCGCGCCTTGTTTTCGAATGAGCGATGCAGCGCTGCTCAGCGTCGAGGGCCTGACGGTCGGCTTCAATTCGGAACAGGGTTATGCCCGCGTCGTCGAGGATGTGAGCTTTGAACTCAAATCCGGCGAGATGCTGGGCCTGGTGGGCGAATCCGGTTGCGGCAAGAGTGTGACAGCGCAGACCATCATGCGGCTGCTGCCATCTCCGCCCGCGCGCATCGAAGCAGGCCGCATGATGTTTGAGGGCGAAGACCTGGTCTCGATGAGCCTCGCGCGGATGCAGAAGATTCGCGGCGACCGTGTCGGCATGATTTTCCAGGAGCCGATGACCAGCCTCAATCCCACCCTTCGCATTGGGCGCCAGATCGCTGAAAGCCTTGGCCTGCACCGCGGCATGAATTTCGCGCAGGCGAAACCTCTCGTCATCGATACCCTGAAAAAGGTCGGCATCGGCAATGCCGAGCGCCGCCTGGAGCAATATCCGCATGAGCTGTCCGGCGGCTTGCGTCAGCGCGTGATGATCGCCATGGCCATCATCTGCGGGCCAAAGCTGCTGATCGCCGATGAGCCGACCACAGCGCTTGATGTCACCATCCAGGCGCAGATCATGGAGCTGCTGAAAAGCCTGCAAAAGGATCTGGGCCTCGCCATCCTGCTCATCACTCATGATCTCGGCATCGTCGCCGAGATGTGCCGCAACATGGCGGTGATGTATGCGGGCCGCATTGTCGAGCGTGGGGCCACAGCGGAAATCTTCGCGCGGCCGCGCCATCCTTACACCGCTGGCCTGATCAGTTCCTCTCCGCGCCATGCCAAAAAGGGCGAGCCGCTGCCCAGTATCCCCGGCCTCGTGCCGCCGCCGGGCAAGCGCGGCACGGGCTGCAATTTCGCCGAACGCTGCGCCCGCGCGCAGGATAAATGCCGCCATGAGCAGCCACCTTTGACAGGCTCCGTGGCCTGCTGGAACCCCATGCCATGACCCCGCTGCTTGAAGCGCGAAATCTCGCCAGGCATTTTCCCGCGCGTGATGGAAAAGGAACAGTGCGCGCGGTCAGCGATGTGAGCTTCACGCTCGCTGCGGGCCAGACTCTTGGTATTGTCGGTGAATCAGGCTGTGGCAAATCCACCCTCGCCCGGCTCATGCTGCGCCTCATTGAACCCAGCAGCGGCAGCGTTCTTTTCAACGGCGAGAATCTCCTCGCCCTCGACAGCATGACCCTGCGCCAGCGCCGCCGCGATATCCAGATCGTCTTTCAAGACCCTTATGCCTCGCTCGATCCCCGCATGAACATTGCCGCGATCATCGCCGAGCCTCTCGATATCCACGGCATCGGCGCCAAGCTGGAGCGCGCCGCCAAAGTCCTGGACCTCCTCGATCTCGTCGGCCTGGGTCGCAGCGCCGCCAGCAAGTACCCGCATGAATTTTCCGGCGGCCAGCGCCAGCGGATCGGCATCGCCCGCGCCATTGCCCTTGAACCAAAACTCGTGGTGCTCGATGAACCGGTCTCGGCGCTTGATGTCTCGATCCAGTCGCAAATCCTCAATCTGTTGATGGACCTCAAGCAGCGCCTGCGACTTTCTTATATTTTCATCTCGCACGATCTTTCAGTGGTGGAGCATGTCAGCGACAGCGTGGCGGTCATGTATCTCGGCCGCATTGTTGAGCAGGGCCCCGCGGCTCAGGTTCTGGCTGCGCCCCTCCACCCCTACACCCAGGCGCTGGTCTCGGCAGTCCCGGAAATTGACCCACGCAAAATGCGCCAGCGCATTGTGCTGTCAGGCGATCCACCGAACCCCGAGAATATCCCCTCCGGCTGCCCGTTCCACCCGCGCTGCCACCTGGCAATCGACCTCTGCAGGCAATCGCTGCCGACCCTGAGGACATTGCAAGACCGACAGGTCGCCTGCCACCTTGCGGCACCCCCATCATGAGTTTGCGACACCGAACCCAAATGGCGCCAATTCCGATCGAAACGGTTTGGTTATTTGCCTATTTCTTCCGACGCCGCCAGAAAATCACCGAATAGCCCTTGCGCATAGACCAGCGGCGTCTGCCCGTGAGCTACAGCATGTAGAACCCGCCCGATGATCAACTCATGATCACCCCCGGGATAGCGCTGCTCCACCTCGCATTCCAGATGCGCCGCAGCGCCGGCAATGAGCGGCAGGCCGCCCAACCCTTTTATGAGGTCCACTCCGGCAAATTTATCCACAGCCCGCGTGGCAAATTGCGTGGCGATGGCTTTTTGGTCATTGGCCAGAATATTGACAGCAAATTGACCGGAGGAGCGAAACACCGCAAGGCTCGGTGCCCGCAGCGCCAGGCTCCACAGCACCAGCGGCGGCTCCAGCGACAGCGTGTTGAAAGAGCTCACCGTCACCCCCGCCGTGGCCCCCTCGGGTGTCACCGTGGTGATCACGGTAACGCCGGTCACAAACCGCCCGAGCACAGAGCGAAAAGTTGCGGTGTCAAAAATCATGGATACAGTCTGCCTTGTAAAAGCGGTTCTGGATAGTGTAGCAGCGCCATTGCAGGAAGTGATATTATTTCATCATCGAACCTGCCAAATCCACCCTGCCGCAACCAGCGACGATTTTTCTTGAGCGGATTGCGCAGCATTGCCAGGGTTTAAAAAAATCTGGGCGGCGGCGCATGAAAAGGCCATGACGGCTTGACCGGCACGGATGAAACGACTAGTTATCTGACTAGTCATTAAGATAAGCGAGAGGCCAGGCAATGAAAAGTTGGTCGGTGCAGGATGCCAAGGCGCGTTTCAGCGAGTTCCTGGAGACCTGCCTGAGCGATGGCCCCCAACTCGTCACCAAACGCGGCGCTGAGGCCGCAGTGCTGGTGTCGCTCCGCGACTGGCAGCGCCTGTAAAGCGCATCGCGCCCGACCTTGAAAGAACTCCTGCTGCAACCAGCGCCGCGCGCCGATTCTGCGGTTCGCCCGCGCGGTGGCTTGCGCCGCCGCCGCGCAACGCCCGGTTGAAACTTGTGTATCTGCTTGACACGAATGTCGTCTCCGAACTGCGCCGCGCCAAGCCGCATGGCGCGGTGCTGGAATGGATTGAAACAGTCGCGGACACTGATCTCCATCTGTCCGCGGTGACCATCGGCGAAATCCAGGCCGGCATCGAAATCACCAGGGAGCGCGACGACGCCAAAGTCCGCGAGATCGAAGCCTGGCTGGAAGCAGTCGCCTGCGCTTACAATATCCTGCCCATGGATGCCGCCATTTATCGCTGCTGGGCCCGCCTCATGCACAACCGCCCCGATCACCACATCGAAGACGCCATGATCGCGGCCACAGCGATAGTTCATAATCTCACCGTGGCGACCAGAAACATCCGAGACTTCAAACCTTTCGGCGTGAAGTCGTTCGATCCCTTCAAAGCAGGTGGCCTATGACTTCGTGAAATTCGTTTTCGCAACATAAGTCACACCCGGCAGCCCGTTAAAATGAGCGTCGCAGGTCAACAGATCGGCGTCTCCTTGCGGTCCCGGTAGCCTTCGGCCTTGGCACCCTTGGCAATTCCCCGGAGGTCCTCAAGTCCGAGAACCGGCATGACCAAAACACCCTTTCCCTTCGGGATAAACACAAATTCCTGACCAGCTTGCCAGTGCTGAGCCTTCAAGACACTTCTTGTAATCGAGATTCGGGACTTCGCTGAAAGCGTTGCTGTGTCGACTATAGTCATATTCCTTAATTGTCGATCGTCACCGAAAGCCTGTCCTTGACGGACGGCAAGCCAACTGC
>JANOTU010000465.1:0-1701 GCA_031416515.1 Hyphomicrobiales bacterium | reverse complement strand
TGCCCTGCGGACCATCGACGATGGCCAAATGCATACTTCGCACAAGCCGGGCAGTTCGCGTTACACGCAGCCTGGAAAACTGCGAGACACTCCCGATGAGGAAACCACCAACTGGAGAGCCGTATGCGGGAAAACCGCCCGTACGGTTCGGAGGGAGGGGAGGGCGAAAGTCCTTCCCTACCCCTATCCAGGCAGCAAGGCATCAACAAGCTCTGAATCGACTCAACTATAGTTGGGCCCTGATCTAAATCACCCCAATGCGCGCCAGGTCGCTCAGGCGGATCAGGCCTGCCAGGCGGTTGTGTTTGTTCAGCACAAACAGCGCGGTGATGTGGGCGGTTTCCATCTCGCGGGTGGCAGCCGAGATGAGTTCGTCTTCGGCGATGACGCGGGGGTTGCGGGTCATGATGGTCTCGACTTTGAGGTCGAGCAAATTGGCGTCGGCGATGTGGCGGCGGAGATCGCCGTCGGTGAGCGCGCCCACCAGATTTTGCGCATCATCAAGAATGGCGAGGATGCCCAGCCCCTTGGCGGTCATTTCCACAATGGCCTCGCGCATGGTCACCTGCGCGCCCACCACCGGCAGTTCCGCTCCCGAATGCATGACGGTGCCCACAGCGCGGATGCTGGCCCCAAGCTTGCCGCCGGGATGATAGACGCGGAAATCCACCGGCTTGAATTTGCGGGCACTCAAAAGCGCCACCGCCAACGCATCGCACAGAGCGAGTTGCAGGATGGTCGAGGTGGTGGGGGCGAGGCCGTTGGGGCAGGCTTCATCGGCAGCCGGAAGCAACAGCACAATGCCGACATTGCGCGCCAGCGCGCTCTCAGCCCGCGCGGTTATGGCAATCGCGGGAATGGCGAAGCGTTTGGTGTGTTCGATGATGGCGGAAAGCTCAGCGCTCTCGCCGGAGTTCGAGATCAAGATCACCACATCGGCGGCAGTGATTGCGCCCAGATCACCATGGCTGGCTTCGGCGGCGTGAACAAATTGCGCGGGCGTTCCGGTTGATGACAGGGTTGCGGCGAATTTCCGCCCGATGTGCCCGCTCTTGCCCATGCCGCAGACAATGGCGCGGCCTTTGCTGTCCAGCACCGCGTCAACGGCGGCGGTGAAGTTCGCCGCCAGACGAGCATCGAAGCTCTCAATCAGCTTGGCCATGCCTGCGGCCTCGATGCGCAGCGCCGCCAGGCCTGCCTCAGCGTGGCTCATGAATGCAAATCCTTGGCCACAGCATCAAGGCGCTGGAGGCCGCGAATCAGTGATTCCATCTCGCCCAGCGGCACCATGTTGGGGCCATCTGACGGGGCCTTGTCCGGGTCTTCATGGGTTTCAATGAAAAGGCCCGCCACGCCCACGGCAACGGCGGCCCGCGCCAGAACGGGGACCATTTTCCGGTCGCCACCAGAGCTTGCCCCCTGGCCACCCGGTTGCTGCACCGAGTGTGTTGCATCGAAAATCACCGGCGCGCCGGTCTCGCGCAAAACCGGCAGCCCCCGCATGTCGGAGACCAGCGCATTGTAGCCAAATTGCGAGCCCCGCTCGGTGACCAGCACCTTGGGGTTGCCAGCTGCCACCAGTTTATCCACCACGTGGCGCATGTCCCAGGGGGCGAGAAACTGGCCCTTCTTGACATTCACGGCGAGGCCGGTGGCCGCCGCCGCCAGCCGCAAATCCGTCTGGCGGCAGAGAAAGGCCGG
>JANOTU010000464.1:0-3115 GCA_031416515.1 Hyphomicrobiales bacterium | reverse complement strand
CCCCCCCCCCTGGCGGGGGTGGTGTCTGGCGCCGCATGCGGGTGGGTCGCCTGGCCGCGAGTTACGGGACTCGCGGCCAGGCCCCCCTTCCGGCGCGTGCCGCGCCTCCTTCCCCCGCAACGGGGGGAAGAAAAGATGGGCGTTCCTGGCAGTATTTTTTTTCATGGCCCAGGCCGCCATCGCCGCCCCGGCCACCATTCTGGTACTGGGCGACAGCCTCACGGCGGGGTTGGGGCTTGATTCATCCGAGGCTTTCCCTGCCAAGCTGGAGGCGGCATTGCAAGCCAGGGGCCATGATGTGAGCATCATCAATGCTGGCGTTTCCGGCGATACAGCGGCCGCAGGCCTGGCGCGCCTCGATTGGGCGCTGGATGCGAGCGTGGACGGTGTGATTGTGGAACTGGGCGCCAACGATGCGCTCCGGGGACTGCCGCCGGAGCAAGCCGAGGCAGCGCTTGATGAAATTTTAACCAGGCTTGGCAAAATGCCGGTGCTGGTTGCGGGCATGCAGGCCCCGCGCAATCTGGGTGCGGGATATGCTGCGGCGTTTGACCCCATGTTTGCCCGCCTTGCCGAAAAGCATGGAGCCTTGCATTATCCCTTCTTTCTGGAGGGTGTGGCGGCTGATCCCGCCCTCAATCAGGCGGACGGCCTTCACCCCAATGCCAAGGGCGTTGACATCATTGTGTCACGAATTTTGCCGAGCGTGGAAAAACTGATTCGGAAAATCAGCGAATCACCTTAAACCTGATCTGAACAGGAGGTCCGCCATGCCCAGACTGTTTACAGGTGTTGAACTCCCCGAGGATGTCGTTTTCGATCTTGATCTCATGCGCGGCGGGATTATCGGCTCGCGTTGGATCGACCGGGACTCCTTCCACATCACCTTGCGCTTTATCGGCGACATTGACGAACTCATGGCCCGCGAGATCGCCTATGAGCTCGACGGCGTGGCGGCGCGGCCCTTTTCGCTCCGGCTCAAGGGCATTGATGTGTTCGGCGGCAACAAGCCGCACACGCTTTATGCAGGGGTTGAGGAAAGCGCCGAGCTTCGCCGCCTGCAAGCCATCCAGGAGCGCATCTGTCAGGTGCTGGGGCTGGAGCCGGAACAGCGGAAATTCACCCCCCATGTCACTCTGGCGCGGCTGCGCGATCCTGATCTTCGCTCCGTTCAGCATTTTCTGGCGGCCCACAGCCTTTACAAAACAAGGCTGTTCGAGGTGGCCCATTTCGTGCTCTTCTCCTCCCGGCCATCGCGCGGGGGCGGTCCTTACGCGGTCGAGGAATCCTATCAACTACAGGCGGGCGCATGACACTAAAACCACTCATCGGCGTTGAACGGGCCAAGGCGCTGCATGATTTGACCGGCTGGACCGAGGCCAAGGGCCGCGATGCCATATCGAAAACCTTTCAGTTCAAATCCTTCAGCCAGGCCTGGGGGTGGATGGGCCGGGTGGCGCTTTATGCCGAGAAAACCGACCACCACCCGGAGTGGCAAAATGTCTATGGCAGGGTCGATGTAACGCTGACGACTCATGCCGCTGGCGGGGTCACAGAAAAAGATGTGGCGCTGGCGCGCAAAATGAATGATTATGCCGCTTGAAGCCAGACGAAGGCGTCCCCATATCCGGGGCTGCCGCTAATTTTTTGGAGGGAACCACATGGCCGAAGTCCGTTATCAACCGCGTCCCCAGTCTCAAACACAGGTCCAGATCGACCAGGGTTTGCGCTCTTACATGATGGGGGTTTACAATTACATGGCGCTGGGCGTTGCCGCCACCGCCATCATTACCATGGCTGTCGCCTCAAACGAGGCGGCGATGCAAACGGTTTATGGCCTGAAATGGGTGTTCTTCATCGGCATTCTGGGCTTGGGCTTTATGGCCCCGCGCCTTATCCTGTCGGGCAGCACCACCATCGCCCATGCCGCCTATTGGAGCTATGTGGCACTCTGGGGCCTCGCCATCGCCCCCATGGTCTCCCGCTATCTGAGCATTGATCCGCCAATCGTCTATCAGGCCTTTCTGATTTCAGCGGCTACTTTCGGGGCCACCAGTCTCGCAGGGTATGTGACAAAGCGCGATCTCTCAGGCCTCAGCGCCTTCTTCATGATGGCCTCGATTGGCATCATCATCGCCATGCTGGTCAATGTGTTCTTCTTCCAGAGCACCTTTTTCAGCCTGATGACCTCAATCGTCACCGTTCTCCTGTTCGCGGGCATCACCGCTTACGAGACCCAGCAGATCAAGGAAATGTATGTGGAAGGCGACAACGCCGGCATCGCCAAGGGCAAATCGATCTTCGGTGCCTTCGCCCTTTATGGCAGCTTCATCACCCTGTTCATCCACATCCTGAACATCCTCGGCATCATGCGCAGCGAGTAACACCGCCGCTTCAAGACAAGGAAATGCCCGGCCATCGCGCCGGGCATTTTTTATTCAAACAGCCCTCAATTTCGGCCCCTTCACCAGCACCCGCAACACCTGGGCCAGGTCCTGGCCGCGTTTGAGGATGAGGCCGCCCTGGGCGATCACTGAGTAAACCCCCTGTTTCCGCGCCAGGGACGGATCCTTGACAATGCGGTACAGCGGCACTTCGCTGGCCCGGCGGAAGACGGAAAAGGTAGCGGTGTCGCGGCCAAAATCCATGGCATAATCGCGCCATTCGCCCTCGGCGACTTTCATGCCGTAAACATTGAGGATAAGCCCCAGCTCCTTGCGGTCAAAGGCGATCGTCGCAGGCGCTTCCGGTCGTGGGCCAGACCCCCAGGACCGGAACGGGATTATCGGTTCCAGTTCGTCCATGGGCCAGATGATGAACCCAAAGCCGCGCTCTGGCAAGCAGCGAAATATCACCATTCCGCCGCAATGACATCATGCTCCCGCCCTTGTTTGCGGCGATAAGGATCATGTTGTCACCCAAGCCCGGTTGGCGGCAAGCTGCGGAACCCCTGCCCCCCCAGTCCCCCCAAAGCTGATGTTTCCAACCGGGCCCCCTCCCAGAGAGCGGTAAAAAATTGCGTGACACCCCAGCGGCCGGACACCCCTCCGGCCGCGTTTGTTTTGGGGTCCTGATGGACCCACGCGCCAGCGAGCCAGCAGCGCCAGTGGATCAC
>JANOTU010000463.1:0-5071 GCA_031416515.1 Hyphomicrobiales bacterium | reverse complement strand
CGAGCCGGTGCCGCTGCCATCGGTGGCGTTGATGATCGTGATCGGCCAGGTGGCCCTTCTGGGGCTCGATTCGACGGCGGTGGCCAAGAGCCTGATGACCGATTCCGTCCTGTTCATCATGGGCTCGCTGATGCTGGCGGTGGCGGTGGTCAAGCAAAAGCTCGACAAGCGCATTGCCCTGGCCATCGTGCGGGTCACCGGCACCAGCGTGTTCTGGATCAGCTTCGGCATCACCGCCACGTGCGGGCTGCTGGCCTCGTTCATTGGCGAGCACACAGTGGCCGCGATGATGCTTCCCGTCGGCGTGACATTGATCAGCCTCACCTCCACCGATTCCAAAAAAGTCAAGAACCTCGCCGCCGTGCTGCTTCTGTCAATCTCTTACGGCTGCGCCATCGCCGGCATTGGCACCCCATCGGGGGGCCCGCGCAACGCCATCATGATCGGCTACTGGAAGGACTTCCTCTACGATCCCGCCAACCCCGAGACCCAGCGCTACCTCGTCGATTATCTGACCTGGATGCTTTACGCCTACCCGATGTTCCTGGTGCAGCTCCCCATTGTCACGGGGCTTCTGTTCTGGACATTTCGGCCCGAATACCGCGATCTCTCCCGCGCGGTCGCCCGGCTTCGCACCCAGGTCATGATGGAGGGGCCGCTGGGCGCGCCCGGCTGGTCGTCGATTGTGCTGTTTCTTATGACCATCTTCGGCTGGATTGCATTTTCAGAACATGTGGGCATCGGCACCATCGCCATTTGCGGCGCAGTGGCGTTTCTGGTGGCTGGCCTGGTGCGCTGGGAGGATATCAATTCCGGCGTCAACTGGGGTGTGGTGCTGCTTTATGCGGCGGCCATCTCGCTGGGCGTGCAAATGCAGGCCACGGGCGCGGCTGAATGGGTGGCGCAAACCTTTATTGGCGCCCTCGAACCCATGGGCGCTGACCATGGGCTCGGGCTATATGCGGCAGTAGCCGTGCTCACCACCATCGTCACCAACACCATGACGGCAGGTGCCGCCGTGGCCGTGCTGGGCCCTGTGGTGCTCAAGACGGCCGTGGTGGCGGGCGATGATCCCCTGGTCATTGGCTTCATCACCTCGATCTCGTCTGCCTTCGCCTATTTGACGGCGGCGGCCCATCCCGCCTTCACCATCATCTACGCCTCGGGCTATCTTAAAGCTTCAGACTTCATCAAGGCCGGGGCGCGCATGACAGTTGTATCGCTGCTCTTGATCATGGGGGCCGCCATGTTCTACTGGCCATTGATCGCCCGCTGACGCATAATCAGCCATGGTCGGATTCTTCAAGCGCACCACTCTGTCTGACCGTCAGGAAGTGGCGGTGCAAAAGACGCTGAAAACCCTGTGGGCGCAGCGGCGTAACCGCTTCCGCATTCTCGCCTGCATCGATGGCTCGGATGAATCGCTGGTGACGGTTCGTTTCGCCGCGCGCTTTGCCTGCCGCGACGAATGCGACCTCATCGTGCTCTATGTGTGCCCCATCGACCAGGGCCTGCATTCGGGCGGGCTGCAGTTGCGGCTCGCCCGCCAGAACATGATGGATGCGGGCTTTGAATTGCCCGGTGTCAGCCATTTGAAACGCGCCCAGGAGATTTTGAAGGAAGAGGGCATTGATGCCGCCTCCTGGCCCCGCGAAACCGCGCATCAGGATGCCTGGGGTGACGCCGCAGGCGATACCAAAGTCGAATACCGCAGCCCCGAGGGCCGCAATGTGGTGCTGAAACTCAAGACAGCGCCCGATGCCGCCTCCGGCATACTCGATCAATATGAGCTTGGCCCCTATAATCTGATGATCCTCGGTGAACCCTCGCGCTGGCGCGGCGAATTCAAGGCCTTCTTTGACGCAGGCATTGTCCAGACCGTCGCCACCATGGCCCCCTGCTCGGTGCTGGTGGCAAGGCCGAGCCTCGACAAAAAAGGCTTCTTCATCTGCACCGATGGCACCTCGCGCTCGATGCAGGCCGTGCGCCGTTCAGCTGTGCTTGCCCACATCAAGAAAGAGCCCATCACATTGTTTTCAGTGGCTGACAGCGAGGCCGGTCGCGGCGCCGCGGAAGAAGCCGTGGCCAACGCCAAGGCCCTGCTCAAGGCCATGAAGATTGATGTCGCCGAAACCAAAACCGCTATTGGCAAGCCTGCTGAAGAAATCGTCGAATGCGGCTCGCTCTACAAAATCATCGTCGTCACCGACGAAGGCCGCTCACGCCTGCAACGCCTGTTCAAAGGCTCCACCGCCACCGACGTCGTGCGCATGGCAAGAACCAGTGTGTTGGATGTGAGGTAACGCAACTTCAAAGCCGTTTGATCGGCGCCATGGCGTCGAGGTATTCATCGAGGTGTTCCAGATTTTCAAAGCGCATCCAGCCTTCCTCGGTTTGCGCCTCGACGGTGCCATCCGACAGGAGGCGCGCCGCGCAATTGCGGATGACGCGCTCTTCGGTGACAAAGAGTTGCGGCTCGGCAGCAGGCGAAGGGTCTTTCACTGGAGCTGGCGGCGGCTCAGGCTTGGGCTCTTCAACAATGATCTCAACGGGGCTGGGTGGCGCTGGCTGGTCTTCTATCACCGCGACGGTCTCGACCGCCAACACTGCCGGTGGCATTTGCGGCGTTTCTGGCGGTGGCTGCGTGGGCTCTTCTTGCACAGGTTCAGGCGGGGTGGCCTTCGGGCGGGCTTCAAGCGCCTGAATGACGCCGCCCAGGCCGATGGTCACAGCGCCGCCGACGAGCAGTGTTGCCGCAGCATCCAGGCCAATGCCTGGAGAAACCAAAGCCATCAATCCCAGCGCAACGCCAAGCGCTGCAAACAGGACTCCGGCCATCATCAAATACTTCTGCATCGCCACTCCCCAATCGCTGACCAACCGGTCCCCAAATTCCCCCAACAGAAGCTTGCAACTTTGGTCAATGCCTCGTCAAGGGATTTAAAATCGCTGATCAGAGCAATTCATTGAACCCGGCCAAGTCGAGCAGGTCCGTTCTTGGATCCTCCCAACCCTCATCCTGAGGTGCGAGCCCTTGCGAGCCTCGAAGGACGGCTACAAGTTCAGCACCATGGGCCCTTCGAGGCTCGCGAAGGCGCTCGCACCTCAGGGTGAGGAAATGAGAGAATTTCAAATAGTTGCGCGAACGAATCGCTTCGTTACGACCCGATGGTGAATTTGGGGGCCGCGCGCGCCATGCTGCCGGAGTCGATGGTGGCCCAGACTTTGGCGGCGATGTCGCGGTAGATGGCGGCATGTGCCCCGTCGGGAACCGTGGCAACAACCGGCTCTCCCCGGTCGGAACGCTCGCGCAAGTCCTGGTCGAGCGGGATTTCGCCGAGGAAGGGCACGCCCAGCCGCTCAGCTTCAGCGCGGGCACCGCCATGGCCGAAAATCTCGTGGCGCTCGCCGCATTTGGTGCAAATGAAATAACTCATATTCTCGATGATGCCGAGGACCGGCACATTCACCTTGCGAAACATGTTGAGGCCCTTGCGGGCGTCAATGAGCGCCAGATCCTGCGGGGTTGAGACAATGACCGCGCCAGACAGCGGCGTTTGCTGGGCCAGCGTCAATTGCGCATCGCCGGTGCCGGGCGGCATGTCGACGATCATCACATCGGTCTCGCTCCACGCGACTTCGCGCAGAAGCTGGGTGAGCGCTGACATCACCATGGGGCCGCGCCAGATCATCGGCGTGTCTTCGGCCACAAGGAAGCCGATTGACATGAGCTCGACGCCGTAGCGCGACATGGGCATCATCTTCTTGCCGTCAACTTCGGAAGCCTTGGGCTTGCCGGTGAGCCCAAACAGCTTGGGCATGGAGGGGCCGTAGATATCGGCATCCAGCACGGCAACCCGGAGTCCCAGGGAATGCAGCGCCAGGGCCAGATTGATGGCGGTGGTGGATTTGCCCACCCCGCCCTTGCCGGAAGCCACAGCGACAATGTGCTTCACACCCGCAACCGCGTTGGAGCGGGTAGCGGCTTGCGCCTTGGGGCCGGGGGCGCGGTCAGCAGTGAGGGCGACAACCGCCTTGGTGACGCCGGGAATTGCACCGACCGCCTTTTCCGCCGCAACGCGTAACGGCTCCATGGCCTTGGCCTGGGCGGGATCAGTGGTGAGTGCGAACATCACCGTGCCGCCATCAATGGCGATGCCTGAAACCAGACCCGCCGACACCAGATTGCCGCGCCCATCGGGTGCTGCGATCCGCTTGAGCGTGTTCAGAACATCGACCTCAGTGGCGTGGCTCATTTCGTCGTGTCCTTTCGCAATGATTTGCGCATAAGCCCGCAACTACGGGTGAGCAAGCGCAATCGCATTCGCCTGTGGTCGCATTTCAGGTGAATAGTTGCCCAACTTTGGCTATAGTTGGCAAATACAAAATCGAGCAGGGCTGCTGAATGAACAAAGACAAGCCATTTGTACTTGAATTCGCAATCAAGGTGCTCCTGCCCTCTTTGATTGCCGCTTCTGTAATTTCATTGTTTTTGTACAATATTTTTATTGGAGTGGTGGAACGCTCCGATTTTCAGAGCGAGGAGCAGTCGCAACGCGCCGCGCTTTCCGCCGTGGAGCATCTGGGCGACAACCTGAAATCACTGGTGCGGCGCGAGGCACGCCGGGAACTGACTGTCAGCAACGCCTCTGGCGCTGGCAATCCGGACTGGCTGCGCGAACTCTGGCGCGCAGGTCAGGAAACGGCGACACAGATCAACACCTATGATGCCATCTTTCTTGTTGATGCCCAGAACAATACATTGCTGTCAGCCTTGCCCGGGCAACAGACCGGCACGAAGATAGAGGACTATCTCGGTCCCGACAGTCTCGACATTCTATCGCAATTGCCGCAGGAGGGTGGCCAATCCGATGGTGTTTCAGCTTTTCTTGAGAATGGCGGAACAATCCACTTGGTGAGCGCCGCCGTTGTTGCGCAACCAGATCAGGCTGCGCCAGTCTTTCCGCACCGCCTGGTTTTCGCAAAGAAGTTTGATGAGGCGGTCCTTTCCATGATCTCAAAGCGCTTTGCCTTGCCAGACTTGCATATCGAGAGCAAGGCTGGAGGGACT
>JANOTU010000462.1:0-3922 GCA_031416515.1 Hyphomicrobiales bacterium | reverse complement strand
AAAAAGGACAGGCGCCTGTCTGCGCGCATACCAAAAAGACGTGTGCATGCCTTAGCCCGCAAGGGGGGGAGGAATGATGAAGAACGCCTCATTGGCCCAGCCTCTCGAGCAGGGCTGGCACGTGCACCTGGTCGGCTTTGTAGTTTCCGGTGAGCGCATACATCACCACGTTGACACCGGCGCGGAATGCCATTTCGCGTTGCCGGTCTATGCCGGGGATCATGGCGTAAACACCTTCGCCGTTGGCATCGAGCGCCCAGGCGGCGGCGTAATCATTGGCGCCGATGATGATGGCGCTGACCCCGTCAGTGTTGCCGGAGCTTGCGCCGCTGCGCTCAACCCACAACTGGCCTTGCGCATAGCGGCCAGGAAACGACTCCATGAGATAGAAGGATTTGGTCAGCACATGCTCGGGCGGCACCGGCTCCAGGGCTGGAATGTCAAGCTTGGCCAACATGCGCCGCAAGGCCTCGGAGGCCGCCGAGGCCCCCCCATCCAGATTGGTGGCGCCGTCTTCGCGGAGGTCAAAAAAAATGGTGCCGCCGTTTTTCATGTAGGCATCGATCTTGGCAATGGCGGCATCGGAGGGTGCTTCCGCCTCGCCCCGCACCGGCCAATAGAGCAGCGGGAAGAACACTATCTCATCGCGCTCAATACTGACGCCGATGGGTTCGGCTGGACTGACTGAAGTCCGGTCGTCAAGAATGAGGCCGAGGCCTTTCAGCCCCGCTTCGCTGATCCGGTCAATTTCAGCGTCGCCTGTGAGCACATAGGCCAGATGGGTGCCGAGTGCCGCCTTCATGGCGAAGTCTTCCGCCGCATCAGCGCGGGCATCCGGTATGAACAGCGAGAGCAACATGGCCGCTGCCGCTCCGCGCGCCCGAAGGCGGTTAAAGCCGCCGCCAAGCTTGAGCGCTGCAAGACAATCGAGCAGAAAAAGAATGAACGCCGCCGCAAATGCCAAAGGCGCCAGAGCTTGTGCTGGAAGGGGTGTGAGGTCGCGGCGCGCAACACCTGAAGGCAGAGCCGTGATGGGGTCAAGCACGTCGCCCACCCTGGCAATATTGATGGCGCGCTCCTGGGCGCCGCGCCTGTAAAGGCCTGCGGGCGATTGCGGCATGGCCTTGGCCTTGTCAATTTGCGCGGCCGCAATGGGTCGCGTTTCGGGGGCCGCATCGATCAGATCACCAAAACCTGACAGCGCCCGGTGCGGGGCAAAGGCCGCAGCTTCGGCATTGGCCTGAACCGCATTCGCTGCCATGCCAGCGCCCGCTGCGGGAGCAAGGTCCAGCACCCGGCGGAGCATATCCACAAACAAGCCGGTGAGCGGCAGGTTGGACCAATCGGCATTGGCGGTGACGTGAAAGAGAACAATCAACCCCTTGCCCTCGCGCCTGGCTGTCACCAAGGGCGTGCCATCCGCCAGCGTTGCCCAGACCTTGTCGGGAAGCTCAATGTCGGGCTCAGCCAGAACCTGGCGGTTGATCCGCACAGTGGCATCGGTTGCCAGACCGGCGAACGGGCTACCCGGCGGAAATTCCTGCATGGCTTGCGGGGTTTCCCAACTGAGCGCGCTGCCAAGAGCGCGGCCTCCTTCGCGCAAAGCGACGGGGAGCAGCGGATCAGCGCCCTCCGCCGCAGTCCCGCCAAGGCGAGGGCCGGCAAAGCGCAGCAGCACCCCGCCCCGCGCGGTCCATTCCTGCACCACCCTGTGCGCCTCCTCGGGAAGGACTCCGATATCGGCGAGGATCAACATGGAAAGCCCGGCATCAAGAGCCAGCTTCAGGGCATTGGCATTGGCAGGTTCGGCCTGTTCAGCAAAAGGCTCAAGGGCGCGCGTCACGTAATAGAGAGGTGACAGCAAGGGCTGGGCTGCCTCAAGCGATTCGCCTGACAGCAAACCCACCGATTTCCGCCGCCAGCGATCATCCATCAGATAACGCGCCGCAGCGTTGCGCTGACCGTCAATCTCAATGCGCTGCACCTCATTGCGAAGCTCGATGGGCAAATCAAGAAAGCCTTCGGCCTTGGCGCCTTGAAAGGTGAGCGCCACTTCGCCAAGGGCGCGGCCATTTGTCGAGCGCGCAGTGGCATTGGCCGCAAGCGCAGCACCGTCATTGGCGCGAAGGGCGGTGACCTTGATGCGGCCAGACTCAATTGTGGGCGCGGAGAGGGCCAGCGGCAATTGCGTCACGTCTGGCATGATGGCCTCCACTGAGCCCAGCTTTGCCAGACCAGTGGCGAACTCTGCGACCTTGCCATCATCAAGGCCATCACTCACCCAGACAATGCGCGAGGCAGAGGCAATCCGGGCGAGCAAGCCCAGCCGGTCTGGATCAAGCGCCTTGGGCTGCATGGCGGCCACCCGGGCAGCCACATCCACGGCATTTCCTGGCTCAAGGCTGGAGGGTCGAAGCTCAGGTGTGGTGGTGGCAAGCGTCACCGTGGCATTGGCTTTGCGGGCGCCATCGAGGATTTCAGCCATGATGGCCTGGCGCTTGTCCCACGCACTCGCTGCGGCCCATGTGTCGTCAACAATCAACAGCAAGGGCTCGCCGCGAAGTGCCGCCATATGGCCGGGAGCGAGAAAGGGGTGCGATACGCCGACGATGACAAGGGCCGCGATGGCGAGGCGCAGCAGCAGAAGCCACCAAGGGGTCCGGTCTGGCTGTACTTCGCGGGTCACCAATTCGAGCAGAAGCCGCAGCGGCGGAAAGCGCACCGTTTGCGGGCGGGGGGGCGTAAAGCGCAAGAGCCACCAGATGACCGGGAGCAAGGCCAAAGCGGCCAGCGCCCACGGCGTGGTGAAGGTGAGGGCCTGCAGAAATCCGCTCAATGATTGCTCCTGCCGCTGATCAGGCCGTGAAGGTGCAGGAGCAGTTTGGTGGCAGGCTGGTCGGTGCGGTGAATGGTGAAGCTCCAGCCAAGCTGGATGCAGAGCCTGCGCAAAGCGTCGCGGTGGCTCTCAAGCTTTTCAGCAAAAGCCCCGCGCAGCGACTCCGTTTTGCCAGCCATAAATTTCAACGGGCCGGCAAATTCCTCAAATTCCACTCGCCCTGAATAGGGCAAGGTTTCTTCCGCTGGATCGACAATCTGCACCACATGACCGGTGATCCCCGCTTCAGCCATGGGCGCTATGGCGCGGGCAATGGCTTGCGGAGTTTCAAAAAAATCACCCAGCAGAACCGCGCGGGCAAAGCGCGTGGGGCGGGTGAAATTGGGCAGCGGCGCACCCTCATGCAGCAACAGCCGCGTGGCCAGGCTCATGAGGCTGCTGCGCGAATGGCCCGGCGCTTCAGGTGCTCCGATCAGGCCGACGCGCTCGCTGGCGCGGAGTGCGAGATTGGCCAGCGCCAGCGCCATGAGATCGGCCCGGTCACGCTTGCTGGTGTTGGCGAGATGCGATTGGAAGGTCATGGACGGCGCCGGCGAGGCCCAGAGCCACAATGTGTTGGCGGCCTCCCATTCATTCTCGCGGATGAACACCCGGTCGGAGCGCGCCGATTTGTGCCAGTCAACGCGCGTCACCGAATCGCCAAAACTATAGGGCCGGTATTGCCAGAAACTCTCCCCCGGCCCGCTGCGCTTGCGGCCATGCACGCCGAGGATGACAGTCGCGGCAATGCGCTGCGCCTCCACCAGCAAAGGCGGCAGCGCCTGCGACACCCGCTGGGCTTCGTCGTTGAGGGAGAAGGGGGAGGGTACCACTTAATCCTCCCCCCGTTGCGGGGGAGGTGGCATGCAAAGCATGACGGAGGGGGGCCTTGCAGGAGGATTTCGGACTCGCGGCCAGGGCCCCCCCCCCCCCGGCGCGCCCCCAACCCCCCCCCCGGGGGGGGCAAAAAATAAAAAATAGCCCAACCCCCCCACAACCCCCAACACGACAACAAACGAAACACACAAATACCCACCCCCCCCCCCC
>JANOTU010000461.1:0-4946 GCA_031416515.1 Hyphomicrobiales bacterium | reverse complement strand
CCCGGAGGCGCTGTGCGCCCGGCAATGAATCCCGCCATCGGCTTCTTCACTTTCGATCTCGCCAGAAACTCCGCCGCATCTTCTTCGGCCGATCCGCCAATCTCGCCGATCATGATGATCGATTCCGTCGCAGGATCGCCTAAAAACATTTCCAGCATCTCAATGAATTCGGTGCCCTTAACCGGATCGCCGCCGATGCCCACAGCCGTCGTCTGCCCCAGCCCCACAGCGGTCGTCTGAAACACCGCCTCATAAGTAAGTGTGCCCGAGCGCGAGACAATGCCAACCGAACCCTTTTTGAAGATGCTCCCCGGCATGATGCCGATCTTGCATTCGCCGGGCGTCAGCACACCGGGACAATTCGGCCCCAGCAACCTGGTCTTCGATCCCGATAGCGCCCGTTTCACCCGCACCATATCCAAGACCGGCACACCCTCAGTGATGCAAACCACCAGCGGCACGCCTGCATCAATCGCCTCCAAAATCGCATCGGCCGCAAACGCCGGCGGCACATAAACCACCGAAGCGTCCGCACTTGTCGCATGCATCGCCTCCGCCACCGTCTCAAACACCGGCAGTCCCATATGCGTGATCCCGCCTTTGCCGGGGGTGACGCCAGCCACCATCTTGGTCCCATACTCAATCGCCTGGCCGGTATGAAACGTCCCTACATTGCCGGTGATGCCCTGGCAGATAACCCTGGTTTTCTTGTCGACGAGTATGGACATTGGCTACTCCAAACTTTCTGAGGAGGTTTCTCCTGAAGCTTCTCTTACACGCGCTGTGAAGTGTCCGGTGTTCTGATCAAATGATTCAATCTGCCAGTGCGCCCTGCGTTCGCTTTTCCTCCAGGGATGCGCTTCTCCATAGCTCTCCCCAGGGGCACCATTGATGATCACTATATCAATCTTTCCACCAAACTTGCGCATCGCTTCCGCCAGATGCTTCTTTCTCTTCAAGTTTCCTGGTTTGCTTTTCCAAGTGTTGTAGGGGCCAGCATGAAGTTTTGTGTCGAGCCGGGGAAAACCTTGGTCCCACGCCATTTCTTTCTGCCAGATGGCAAGGCAAACACCGTGTGGAGAGATCGCGCTCCAATCCTGTCTTGGACTTTCGACGATATAGCCAAGCGATTTGAATGCCTCAGTGAACTTCATGCTTCCACCGCCGTGATGAACTTCGTCGCCGCATCGCCTGGAATGAACATTAGTGGCGCGCCTTGAAGGGATTGATGACTGTGACGGAGCCGTATTTCTGGGCGTGGTTCAAGTCTTCGGAATAAAGGACGCTGATGTTCATCCGTTCCGCGCAAGCTATATGCGCTGCATCCCAGAACTGGATCTTGTAGCGTTCACGAATGACCGAGGCAGCGCTGACGATTGCCGCGTCGATGTCGACAGCGCAGAAAGGCAACCACTTCTCAATCCAGGACGTCGCATCGGCAAGAGGCATCATTTCATATTCCGGCTTTCGAACCACGGACAAGAATTCGCCCAGTATGAGTGGCGAAACGGCGAACTCTTCGCTGCTGACAATCGCCTTGGCGGCCTCGTACTGCGCCGGATCAGTCAGCCTTCCGGCTGCGGCGTAAATGAGCACGTTTGTGTCGAGGAACGCCTTCCGGGTCATAGATCTCGGCCCTGTTGAACTTGTATCCACTGGGCAGGCGCGCGGTCGACGTCTCCATCATTTCGATAAGTGCTCGGCGCGCTTTTTCCTGCCGGGTCTCTTGAGTGATGGCATCGGCCACCAGTTTTCGAACGAAAGCGTTCAGCGTTGTTCCCTGCGACTTGGCAAAGGAACGCGCGCTTTCCAGCAACTCCTCGTCCATCGCGAGCGTGATATTTGGCATGCCAAACCTCATTCCACATAATTACACATAATATATGTGGAAATACGTGTGCCATCAAGCCGCTTCCTTCACAGCCTTAACTATTTTCGCCGCTGCGTCATCGAGATTGTCCGCCGCGATTACATTAAACCCGCTCTCGCGGATGATGGTCTTGCCCAGTTCTACATTGGTGCCCTCAAGCCTGACCACCAGCGGTACGCTGAGGCCCACGTCCTTGACCGCCGCAATCACCCCTTCGGCGATCACATCGCATTTCATGATGCCGCCGAAGATGTTGACGAGAATGCCTTTGACGCGGGGGTCCGCAGTGATGATCTTGAAGGCGGCAGCCACTTTTTCCTTGGTCGCGCCCCCGCCCACATCGAGGAAGTTCGCAGGCTCCGCGCCATAAAGCTTGATGATGTCCATGGTCGCCATGGCAAGGCCAGCGCCGTTCACCATGCAGCCGATCGAGCCATCCAGCGCCACATAAGAAAGATCGAATTTGGACGCCTCAATCTCCTTCGGGTCTTCCTCGGTCAAATCGCGCAACGCCACAATCTCAGGATGCCGCATCAGCGCGTTTGAATCAAAATTGATCTTGGCATCAAGGCACAAGAGCTCACCCTTCGCCGTCACCACCAGAGGGTTGATCTCCAGCATGCTCATGTCTTTGGCAATGAACGCCGCATAGAGCTGGCCAATCAGCTTCACGCATTGCTTGGCCAAATCGCCCTCAAGCTTGAGCGCTGCCGCAATCCGCCTGCCCACATAGGCCGAATAGCCCGCCGCTGGATCAACATGCACGGTGACAATTTTCTCAGGTGCCGCCGCCGCCACGTCTTCAATATTCACGCCCCCCTCAGTGGAGGTAATGAACGCCACGCGCGAGGTCTCGCGGTCAACGAGGCAGGAGAGATAAAGCTCGCGCGCAATCGCCGTGCCCTCCTCGATGTAAAGCCGCTGCACAACTTTCCCCACAGGCCCGGTCTGGTGCGTCACCAGCGTCATGCCCAGCATCCGCGTGGCCTCCGCCCTCACCTCGGCCAGGGACTTCACCACCTTGACGCCGCCGCCCTTGCCGCGCCCGCCTGCGTGAATTTGCGCCTTTACCACCCACACCGGCCCGCCCAAAGTCTCCGCCGCCTTCACTGCCTCATCAACAGAAAGCGCCGCCAGTCCTTTGCCGGTGGCAACGCCAAAGCCGCGCAGAACTTCCTTGGCTTGATACTCGTGAATGTTCATGTGCGTCAGCCCAGGTCCGGGGCGATGACTTTCGCCGCCGCCATCAGCGCCTCAACCGCGCCCACGGATTTGGCAAATGCCGCTTTTTCATCCGTAGACAGAGGGATTTCCACAATGCGCTCAACCCCGCCGCTGCCGATCACCACCGGCACGCCCACATAAGTGTCCTTCACCCCATATTGCCCGGTGAGATGCGCAGCGCATGGCAGCACACGCTTTTTATCGCGCAAGTAGCTCTCCGCCATGGCGATCGCCGAAGAGGCCGGCGCGTAATAGGCCGACCCCGTTTTCAGCAAGCCCACAATCTCGGCTCCGCCATCGCGCGTACGCTGCACAATCTTCTCAATCTTCTCTGGCGTACTCCAGCCCATCTTGATGAGATCAGGCACCGGAATGCCAGCGACGGTCGAATATTTCACCAGCGGCACCATGCTGTCGCCATGCCCGCCCAGCACAAAGGCGGTCACATCCTCCACCGACACACCAAACTCCTCGCCCAGGAAATGCCGGAAGCGCGCGGAATCCAGCACCCCCGCCATGCCGACCACGCGGGATGTCGGCAGGCCTGAATATTTCTGCAAGGCCCACACCATGACATCGAGAGGATTGGTGATGCAGATGACAAAAGACTTGGGCGCATGCTGCGCGATCCCCGCGCCAACCTGGGCCATGACTTTCAGATTGATGCCCAAAAGATCATCGCGGCTCATGCCGGGCTTGCGCGCAATGCCTGCGGTCACAATGCAAACATCGGCACCCGCAATTCCCTCATAAGAATTGGTGCCGGTGAATTTGGCGTCAAAGCCCTCAACGGGTCCGGCCTGGGCGATGTCCAGCGCCTTGCCCTGCGGCAGGCCCTCGGCGATGTCGAAGACAACAACATCGCCCAGTTCCTTGAGGCCGATCAGATGCGCCAGCGTCCCCCCGATCATGCCGCCGCCGATCAACGCGATTTTGTGCCTGGCCATGCCTGGAGTCCCTCTCTGCGAATTTCCGACCGCAATAGTCCAGAAATCTGTCGTCCGCCAATCAAATTCGTAATTATATTGACCTTTTCGTCAAGATTTGACGTTTTTCTTGGCCCACCATGCCGCCGACTGCATTTCCTGCAGCCGCGAAACCGTGCGCGCACCCCCGGAAAGCCCCGCAGCGCTTGCCACCAACCTCACCTTTGCGTCATAAAGCGCGTCAATCAGTGTGACGAACCGCGCCGCCGCGTTCTTCTGTTCGGCTGACAGGATCGGAATATTCTCCACAAACACCGTGCCGAAATTCCGCGCCAGCGCCAGATAATCCGCAGGCCCAAGCGCTGCCTCGCAAAGTTCCGCAAACTGAAACCGGGCACAGCCATGGGCAGTCTGCGGCACTTTCAACTTGCGCCCCAAAACCTCGATCTCGCAAGGGACCCCCCGCTCGGTATCGGTCAGCTTGCGCCACACCTCCTGCACCGCGGCGTCCGCGAGCGGCCCCAGCGGCGTCACAAAACTCTCCTCCGCCTTCACCCGCCCCAGCCGGTAATCAACCCCGCCACCCAACTCAATCACATCCAGCTTCTCGCCCAGCAACTTGATGAAGGGCAGAAACAGTTTCCGGTTCAATCCATCCGCATACAGACGATCCGGCGGCAAATTCGATGTCGTCACAATCACCACGCCGTGGCCCAACAGCGCCTCAAACAGCCGTCCCACAATCATGGCATCGGCAATATCGCTGATCTGCAACTCATCAAGGCATAACAGCCGCGCCTCCGCCGCAATCGCCCTGGCCACGGGTGCTATCGCATCGCGCGCTTTCGCCCGCGCCCCATGCAGCCTTCCATGCACATCCTGCATGAAGCCATGAAAATGCGCCCGCCGTTTTGAAACATCCGCAA
>JANOTU010000460.1:0-1859 GCA_031416515.1 Hyphomicrobiales bacterium | reverse complement strand
CTGTGGATCGGGAACTACCGCCACCGTGGCCGAGCAATGGGGCCGCCGCTGGATCACCATCGACACCTCACGCGTGGCGCTGGCGCTGGCTCGCGCCCGCATCATGGGTGCGCGTTACCCGTATTATTTGTTATCCGATTCCCGCGAAGGCCAGATCAAGGAAGCCGAAGTCACCCGCAGCGCGCCATCTATGCAGCCAGTGCGAGGGAACCTCCGCCACGGTTTCGTCTATGAGCGCGTACCGCACGTCACGCTCAAATCCATCGCCAACAATGCGGAGATCGATGTCATCTGGGACCAGTGGCAGGCGAAGCTGGAGCCATTGCGCGAGAAGCTGAACTCCGCACTCAAGAATACGCCTGCCGTCCGAAGCCTTGGCGAAGGAGGGTGGCAGGAATGGGAGATTCCGCGTGAGGCCGATGCCAAGTGGCCCGACGCGGCGAAGAAGTTGCACGCCGACTGGTGGCAGGCCCGCATCGCTCGGCAGCAGGAAATCGACAAATCCATCGCCGCCAAGGCTGAGTTTGAATACCTCTACGACAAGCCCTATCCCGATAACAAGAAGGCCCGCGTAGCCGGGCCGTTCACGGTCGAAAGCCTCTCGCCACACCGTATGCTGGGCGTGGATGAAAATGACGAATTGATCGACCAGCTGAAGGAACGCAGCCCGGAGTACGGTGCGAAGCAAAGCTTTGCCCAAATGATTTTGGGAAATTTGAAGACCGCCGGCGTTCAGCAGGCTCACAAAGAAGACAAGATCACCTTTACCTCGCTGACTCCCTGGCCCGGCGATTTGGTCTGTGCCGAAGGCCGCTACATAGAAGGCGGTTTAGAGCCCTCTCCCTCTGGGAGAGGGCAGGGTGAGGGTGGAGTGGAGAAGCGCGCTGCCATCTTCATTGGACCGGAGTTTGGCACTGTCACTCGCCCCGACTTGGTCGCTGCCGCCTGCGAGGCGGGCGATGCCGACTTCGATGTGTTGATCGCCTGTGCCTTCAACTATGACGCACACTCTACGGAGTTCAGCAAGCTCGGACGCATCCCGGTGCTCAAGGCGCGAATGAACGCCGATCTGCACATGGCTGACGACTTGAAGAACACCGGCAAGGGAAATCTCTTTGTCATCTTCGGCGAGCCGGATATCGACATCCTCAAAGAAAAAGATGGCAAGGTGAGGGTCAAGGTCAATGGCGTCGATGTGTTCAAACCTCAGACCGGCGAAGTCATCAGCGACGGCGCCGATGGCATCGCCTGCTGGTTCATCGATACCGACTACAACGAAGAGAGTTTCTTCGTCCGCCACGCCTATTTCCTCGGCGCAAACGATCCCTATAGCGCTTTGAAGACCACCCTCAAGGCCGAGATCAACGAAGAAGCCTGGGCCACCCTCAACAGCGACACCTCACGCGCCTTCCCTAAACCGAAGTCCGGCCGCATCGCGGTCAAAGTCATTAACCATCTTGGAGATGAGGTGATGAAGGTCTTCAGGGTATGACTGAGATGGGGCACTTTGGGCTGGGGCTAATCCTGGCGGTAAAGGCAACGTTGGCTGGCGCTGGTGTGCTAAGGGTCGTCAGGTAGCGTTCACGAATTTCAGGGCTTCTTCGCCACGACCTTGCCGTTTTCCCACACATAGATTGGCGTGCCGTACATCCTGGCGGTTTTGCGAGCGACCTTGGCGGCTCTTCGGAGTGCGCGTCCGACGGCTTGGGAAAGTGCTTTGGTTGCTTTCTTTCTGTTGGTTGTCTTCATGGACCCTCCTCCAGCAATGTAGGAGCATCGCAGGAATTGTCATAGACCGACCAGGCATGGGCCAATGGACGATATAGCGTATGATAATTGTCCCAACTGCGTTGAAAGCG
>JANOTU010000459.1:0-13533 GCA_031416515.1 Hyphomicrobiales bacterium | reverse complement strand
CCCTGAGGTGCTCGCGCCTTCGCGAGCCACCAAGGGCCCTTAGAGGCTCGCAAAGGGCTCGCGCCTCAGGGTGAGGTCGGGGGGCGAACCAGCAAGAATGATCTCTTTGCCATCATGAACAGCCCGATCTCCGCTTGTATTGATGGTTATCAAATGATCTATTGATGTCAAGAATCACAACCGAAGAAACAGGCAGGAGCGCACATGAAAATCGCAATGGTATCGGACTCCCTCGGTCACCTCCCCCTCGACGACATGCTCGACGCCGCCAAATCCCTCGGCATCGAGGGGATCGAAATCAATTCCGGCAACTGGTCAGCAGCGCCGCATCTCGACATGGCGAAGCTGCTGGCCAGCACCCCCGCGCAAAAAGCTTTCCTCAAAAAATTCTCCGACCGCGGCCTCGAGCTCATCGCCCTTAACGCCAATGGCAACCAGCTTCACCCCACCGATGGCAAGCGCCAGTCGAAAGTGGTCTATGACACCGTGAAGCTGGCCGGTGCGCTCGGCCTCAAGAAAGTCTGCCTCATGTCGGGCCTGCCCGCCGGCGGCCCCAGGGATGTCACCCCCAACTGGGTGGTCTCTTCCTGGCCGCCGGAGACGCAGAGCATTCTCAAATTTCAGTGGGAAGAAAAGCTGCTGCCCTGGTGGCATGATCTTGGCACCCACGCCAAAGCCCACGGCATCAAGCAGCTTTGTGTGGAGTTGCACGGCAACCAGCTGGTCTACAATGTGCCGGCCTTGCTGCGTCTGCGGAAGGAAATCGGCGTGATCGTCGGCGCCAATCTTGATCCCAGCCATTTGATGTGGATGGGCGCTGACGCCATCGCTGCCATTGATGCGCTGGGCAGCGCCATCTACCACATCCACGCCAAGGACACGTTTATCAACGCCCCCGTCTGCGCCACCACCAGCCGCCTGGAAAACGGTTCGCTGATGGACATTCCGGCCAGATCCTGGAGCTACATCACCTTGGGCTATGGCAACAGCGAAGGCTGGTGGCGGGATTTCTGCTACAGGCTGCGCATGAATGGCTATGACGGCTGGCTGTCGATCGAGCATGAGGATGTCATGCTGTCGCGCCTTGAAGGCGTCAAGAAATCGGTTGAACTCTTGCAAGCTGTAATGCCGTCTGAGAAAAGCGATTTCAAGCCGCCGGCGATTTGAGGGGACTGAAATGAAACACCACCGCATGACCGTAGCCGATGTTCGGGCGCTGAAAGGCAAGCGCCAGATGAGCATGTTGTTTGTCGACACCGTCGATGAAGCCGCCGCCGCCAGTGCTGCCGGCATCGACATGCTCTCCATCATTGAACCCGTCTGGACAGGTGAGATGCGCGAGGCCGCGGGCGATTGCTTCGTGCAGGTGGGCCTGCTCTATGGCCCGCTCGCCACTTACGAAGACTATCTCCGCGCCGCCCATAACGCGGTGATGAAGGGCGCCGATTGCTGCTACTGCGCCGCCAGCCTGGGCACCGTCACCGGCCTGGCCAGCGAAGGCATCCCCGTGGTCAGCCATGTCGGCCTGATCCCGTCCAAGGCCACCTGGACCGGGGGCTTCAAGGCGGTGGGCAAAACCGCCGCCAGCGCCCTGCAAATCTACCATCACGTGAAACAACTCGAAGCCGCCGGTGCCTTTGGTGCCGAAATCGAAGTCGTGCCCGACCGCGTCACCGCAGAGATCGCCAAGCGCACCAGTCTTGTGCTGCTCTCCATGGGCGCGGGCGTTGGCGGCGACGCCCAATACCTCTTCGCCGAGGATGTGCTCGGCTACACCCGCCAGCACCAGCCCCGCCACGCCAAGGTCTACCGCAACTTCCGCGCCGAATACGACCGCCTGCAAACAGAACGCATCGCCGCCTTCAGGGAATTCAAGGCCGATGTGGCCAGCGGGGCCTATCCGGAGAAGAAGCATCTGGTGGGGATTGATGACGCGGAGTTCGCGACGTTTGTGAAGGGGTTGACCTAAATTTGACAGCCCGCCATATTTCATGATATGGCTCGCCTTATGAAAACCACCGTGCAGATATCAGACGCGCTTCTGGGCGAGGTTCAGGCGATTGCGCGCAAGAACAATACCACGCTCAGGGCCTTGGTGCAGGAAGGATTGCAGCATGTTGTGGCGACACAGAGCCAAAAAAAATCCTTCAAACTCCGGGATGCCAGTTTCGGCGCTGGAAAAACCAATCCGCTGTTGCAGAACCTGGTCTGGGAGGACATAGCGGGCACGGCCTATGAAGGCTGCGGCGGGTGATCGCGGTTGACACCAACATTCTGGTCCATGCCCACCGCAATGATTCACCCTGGCATGAAAGCGCCAGAACGGTCGTCGCCGCGCTTGCGGAAGGCCAGTCGGCATGGGCTATTCCGTGGCCCTGTGTGCATGAGTTCCTGAGCGTCGTCAGCAATGTCAAAATCATGCAGCCGCCAACGCCCATGCGGCTGGCAATCGATCAGGTTGAAGCCTGGGCGGAATCCGGCAAACTCATCTTCCTTGCCGAAAGCGCTGCCCATCTGACCGCGCTCAAAAGGCTTGCGCTTGCCGGGCAGGTGCGTGGCGCCCGGATCCACGACGCCCGCATCGCCGCCATCTGCCTGCAGCATGGGGTGCGCGAAGTGTGGACCGCCGACCGGGATTTTTCCCTGTTCCCAGACCTGAAAACCCGCAGTCCCCTGGTGGCCAGAAAGCGGGATTGATCCCATTCAGGGCCGCCTGGGTCGGCTCCGCCAGCGCCAGCCCCGCCACGCGCAAAGGACCTCACCCCCGGCTTCGCCGGACCCTCTCCAGCTTTCGCTGGAGAGGGGACAAGCTGAAAGACTGCCCCTCACCGGCGCGCGGGGACAGTGGCTTTGATCGCGAAGGGTGGTCTTTCAGCAGTCCCTTCTCCACGACAGTGGAGAAGGTGGCCGACAGGCCGGATGAGGTCCCTTGATTGCGGTGACAGCGCCTTCACCGGAATCCCCACCCCGGCCCTCGCCGCAGGGGGCACCCGGTGGGCTTAACTTTGCTGTGCAAAACGCGGCATCTGGGTTTGATGCGGTCTTCGATTGCTGTAAGGCCTCCGTAATCCATGAGCGCAACGCAAGGAATTGACAGATGAGCCCCGGCCGCAACAGCCCATGCCCTTGCGGCAGCGGCAAGAAATACAAGCAGTGCTGCCTCGATGTGGAGACGGCGGCATCGGCCCCGGCCGCGGGGCCCACCGACCCCGTCTGGCACCGGATGCGGGCGCTGCTCGATGGTTACCCCGCCAAGATGATGGACTTTGTCGTGGACGTCTACGGCCCTTTGGCCATGCATGAGGCCTGGGATGAGTTCATGGGCGCGGACGGCCACAAATTCGATGCCGAGAAGCCGGTCATGCAGCTGTTCATGCCGTGGTTCTTCAATTGCTGGTCGCCCGATCCGATTGGCACCTTGGTGAGCAACAAGTCCGTGCACAAAGTGATCCCCACCGCGGCCTATCTGTCGGCGAGGGGGCGTCTGATGGACCCGTTGCTGCGGCGCTATCTCGAATCGCTCCTTACGGAGCCGATCTCATATTTCGACGTGCTGGACTGCGACCCCGGTGTCGGAATGACCTTGCGCGATGTGATGACCCGGGAAGAGCGCGTGGTCACCGAGCGCGGCGCCTCAAGGACGATGCGGCCGGGCGATATCTTGCTCGGGCAGCTGGCGTCGGTCGGCCCCTTGACCATGCTCGAAGCGTCAAATGGCTTTGCCATTCCGCCGCAGGAGAAAGCCCAGGTTATCAGCTTGCGCGCCCAGATTGAGGCCGCGCATCCGGTGATCACCCCTGAAGTCCTGCGCGACTGGGATTTCCAGTTGCTTGACCTGTTTCACGTCATCGCTGATCGCCTTTTTAATCCGCTCCCGCCCACGCTGCTGAACACCGACGGCGACCCGTTGTCGCCGCACAAGCTCACATTCGACCTCACCGTTCCGCCACAGGTCGCCTTCAATAAATTAAAACACCTGGCGCTGGACGATCCGGACGAAGAGCTGCTCGAAGATGCTGTGCGCGGCGCTGATGGCCAGCTGAAAAACGTGCGTTTCGTCTGGAAGATGAGCGGCAACAAGCAGCACGCCGGATGGGACAATACCCTGCTCGGCCGGATCGAGATCGACGGCGGACACCTCACCGCAGAGGTCAACTCGGCGGCGCGCGCCGCCACAATTCGCAAAAAGATCGAGAAGGCGCTGGGCCAGGGGGTCCGCTACCGCGCCAGCGAGATCCAGACCACGGAAGACATGCTGGCCGAGATGAAGGCCGGGGGCGACAGCGACGATGACGCGACCGCCACGGAGAGCGAACGCATGGCTGATATTCCTGAGCTGCGCGCCAAAATCTCCGCCATGATGGCGGCGCACTGGGAACAGTGGGTGGACACGCCGCTCCCCATCCTGAGAAACCGCACGCCGCAACAAGCCGTCAAGGATGTGGACGAACGCGAGATTGTCGAGTCGCTCATCATCCAGGGAGAACGGGCCAATCGCGAACAGGATCTGGCGACCGACGAGGAGGTGTTCCGGCGTCTGCGCGAGCAGCTGGGTCTCCCGGCAGGCCGGGGCACTGCGGCCAAGGGCTCCATCAGGAGTGGCTGAGCAACCGGGTTCGGGGTTGCGGTGACAGCGCATTCAGATGCATTGTCCGTTTGCAGAAGGGATTATTGAATGCACTGTCACCGTAATTCTCAGGTCGCTGATGATCGCGGCGACAATAGCTGCTGGCCGGTCTTTCAGAGATAGCTGTAGTGAATCACCAGGCCGGGGACAGGACTGGCGATCGCCACCGTCGATCAATCCATTTTTCTGTCGAGATGTTCAAGTCCGGGCGGCATTTTCGCCGCAAGCGCCGCCTCCAGCCATTCATCGGGGAGATCGTCCGCGTCATACGCCATGGCCACCGGCTCTTCCAGGGCTCGGTCGCTGAATGCTGCAACCGCCTTTTGGAATGCGGGCTCGGTGATCCGGGTCATGGTCATGACATTGCTCCTTCCTGTGCCTGCGAATGATCATCATGATACGCGATGAAAAATATGCAAACTGCCGATATTCCCCCGGACTCGCCGGACCCTCTCAAACTTCGCTGGCGAGGGGAAGTCACTCAGGATTGTCCCTTCTCCACGAAGTGGAGAAGGTGCCCGAAGGGCGGATGAGGTCCCTTCGGCGCGCGCCGCGCAGATGCTCGCCGGGAAACCCCTTGTGCGACAATTCTCACAAGCGCAAGTTGCTGTCCGCCACCACGGCGTAGGGGCCAAGCTCAATTGATTTCCGCCCGTGTCTCACCTTCTGCGTCTCTGCCGTCATATTCGCCAGCCACAGCGCCGGGCCGGATTTGGACTGGTGGGCGAGGGCTGTCACTTTGGCGGGGGCTGAGCTGGTGGCTTCGAGGCGTCTCGCACCACTGGCGGGGGCGAGGCCTGCGAGGATGTTGCCGTCGATCACGCCTTGCGGGCCGGTGACGGCGCCCAGGGAGACGGCGTCAAGGCCGCCTTTGGCGGCGGCGGCGATGAGGCCGAGGGTCCAGGCGGCAGCGAAGAGGCCGCGCTGGCGCGGGTCGTTGTTGGCGAGGCAGATGCGGGCGTTGTCGGGGTTTTCGGCCACTGCGGCGCCGTAGGGGTTACCGCGCGCGGAAATGCCGCTGGGGCCCCAGTGATAGGGCGACTTGCCGATAATGGCGCGGGCTGAGGCGATGATTGAGGGCAGGGCTTCAAGCGTCTCCATGACCGAGATATCATCCGCAGCATGGACGATGGGGCACAGCGTGTGGGTGATAAAATCAAACAGGCCCTGGGGCGGGCGCTTGCGGTTGAGTTCGGTGAAATAGGAGAGCATGCCGCCGCCCAGGGGAATGCCGGGAAAGGCCATGCGGGCGGCTGCGGCCATGTCCTCGTATGAAGGTCCGAAAGGACGCGGCGCTCCCGGCTGGAAGGATTTGAGATCGTGGACTTGCGTGATGACGACGGCATCGGGCACCAGGCCTGCTTCGCGCACAACTTTCGCGATGCTGGCCGTTTCGGCTCTGGCGGGCTCGCGCGCCGGCAGAATGATTTCGAGCGTCACCGGAATTTTCGTGCGCGCCTTCAGTTCAGCATAAGCTGCTGCGGCCTGCGGCTGATTGTTCTGGCACCCGTCGATCTGGCAGACCAGATGCGAGGCGACGATGCGGGAGGCGCAGGCGAGTGTTGCTTCAGCCTCGCGCATGGCAACGCCGACACCGATGGCTGGCATGCGGCCCTTGACGCCGCCCACCGCAATGGCAATCACCGCGCTGCCGCGGCGCGGCGGTTTCTGCGTGGGCTTGCCCGAAACTGTGAGTGTCACCGATTGCGTGAAGGGCTGGGCTTTGGGCAATGTATAGGGCCAGGGATCAAGCAGCGAGCGGACATAGGTTTTGTAAGAAGCATCCATCCAGTTGCGGTGGTCTTCCATCTCGAACGTGTTGCCCTCCATCAGCACTGTCGCGGCAACACCCGGCATCACCGTGTGGGTGAGCGAGCGGATGTTGAAAATCGGCTGGCCTGGGCTGATGAGCCTGGGGAATTTGGCCCGCTCGCGCTTGCCATCGGTGTGCAGCACATCCACGGGCTTGCCCACGACACCTTCAAGCGGATGCAACACCACAAAGCCGGTGCGGTTGGTGATGAAATCGGTCAGTGGAGTGCCGGTGGCGGCGAACGAGAGCGTGCCATCCGCCTTGCCGGTGATTTGCGCCTCGTAGCGGATCGCCTGGGTCGGGTCGCGGCAGGTGGCGACGTAGCTCACGGTGAAGCCATGCTTGCCCTGCCGCAGTTTCAGCCCCTCGATCGCCGCTGCATAAGTGCCCCAATTCTTGTCCCGCAGCAGAAAGGCAATGCCGCGCAGAACCTCCACGCCGCGGAAGCGAATATAGCGAATGGCCCCATTGTCGAGCATGGCGGTCATATGCCCGGCGTGGAGCAGGCGGGGCTTGGACACGGGTTCATCGGTTCCATAAAGCTTGATGGCGCGGCTGGTTTTGGTCATGGCTTCCTCCTGTTTTCTGGCCCCCACATTGCTACCCCTTGACGGCCCCCATTGAGATGCCGCGCACCAGGTAGCGCTGCATGGTGGCGACCGCGATGAAAACCGGAATGGTGCCGAGCATCGACATGGCGGCGATCTTGGCCCAGAAATTGGATTGGCCGCCGAAATAATGCGTGACCTGCACGGTATAGGTGGTGACTTCGGTGCGGGTGAGCACAAGGGCGAACAGAAAATCATTCCAGGCGAAAACGAAGGTGAAAACAGCGGTGGCGAACAGGCCGGAGCGCGCCATGGGGAGGACCACTTTCCACAAAACCTCCCAGCGGGTGCAGCCATCGACGAGAGCGCTCTCTTCAAGCTCCAGCGGAATATCCTCGATGTAGCCGCGCATCATCCAGATCACGTAAGGCAGGCTGAAGGCGGTGTAGAGCACGATGAGGCCGAAGTAAGTGTCCACCCAGCCGAGCCAGACATAGAGCAGGAAGATGGGAAACACGATGGCCACCGGCGGCATCATGCGCTGCGAGATGATCCACACGCTGAGGTTTTCGCCGCCGGTCTTGAAGCGCACCAGCGAATAGGCGGCGATGGTGCCGAGGATCATGGCGAAGAAGGTTGATACACTCGCCAGAATCAGACTGTTGACAACCGTATTGGCGTCGCCGTCCTTGAACAGCACCTTGTAATTGGCAAGCTGGAAGCTTTGCGGATACCAGACAGGCGGAAACGCGAAAATCTCCTCGGGTGTTTTGAACGAGATGATGAACAGCCAATAGACCGGGAAGACGAAGATGATGACGAGGGCGATGGCTGCCAGATAGCGCAAGGTTAGCCGCTTCATCTTGAGCCCGCCCCTACTCATTTCGCCAACCCCATTCTCCTTATGGCCCAGGTGACGATCACCGTCAGAATGGCCACCACCAGAAAGGCAATCGCCGCTGTGTAGCTGATCTCGAACTGCTTGAAACCCTGGGCGTAGGCGTAGACCGAGATGGTCTCGGTTTTGGTGCCGGGGCCGCCCTGGGTGAGGGCCCAGATGATGTCAAAGATGCGGAAGAGATCCAGGCCGCGGATCAAAATGGCGATGGCCATCACCGGCCAGATGGCGGGCAGGGTAATGAAGCGGAACACCCGCCAGAAGGGCGCCCCGTCAAGTTCGGCGGCTTCCAGTTGCGAGCGGTCCACATTGGACAGGGCGGCGAGCAGGATCAGGAACATGAAGGGCGTCCACTGCCAGATTTCGCAGAAGATGATGGCCGGATAAACCAATGTGGGATTGATGGTCCACAGCAAGGAGACACGCTCGCCCGCGAACCAGCCGAGGATCTGGTTGATCGGCCCATACTGATTGTCAAACATCAGCCGCCACGTGGCCCCTGCGACAATGGGCGAGATGATAGTGGGCAGCACCAGCAGGGCGATGAAGATCTGCCGGCCAGGCATCCGCTCCAGAAACAGATAGGCCATGACCAGGCCAAGGATGAGTTCCAGTGGCAGGGCGATGATGGTGATAAGCGCTGTGTGCAGGAGCGATTCCCACAGCCGCTTGTCCTTGAACAGATTGGCGTAGTTGTAGAGGCCCCAGAAGGAGGTATCCGTCTCCATCATGTCAATGCGCATGAAGCTGACGGCCAGCGAATAGATCAGCGGGAACAGCCCGACAAGCAGCAATAGGAAGATGGCCGGAGTCACCAGCCAATAACGGAAATTGCGGTCGGGATGAATTGCGGTGGTGGTCATTATTTTCAGCGCTATGATTCCCTCCCCCTTGTGGGGAGGGCTAGGGTGGGGGTCGCTCCAAACCATCAATTCTTGATGCTTGATCGCAGAACAATAGCCGCCGGAGCGACCCCCACCCTTAACCCCTCCCCACAGGGGGGAGGGGGACACGTGTTGATCTCACATCTTCGGATAGGCGCCCGACTTCGCCGCCCAGCTTCCGTAAACTGCTTTCTGCTTGTCGACGCCGATCTTCTCGGTGATGGCGTCCCATTCTCCGGCAGCGGTATCGAGGATGGCTTTTGGATCCTCGCCGGCCCAGAGCTTGGAAATCGCCTGACGCAAAACCTCTTCATATTTGTCGGTCTGCAGCAGGGAAAGATCGAGAAGCCCCGAGTTCGCGCCGGCTTGCAGGGCTGCCAGATACTCCTTGGCGTCCGGCCATTTGGCCAGATATTCCGGGCTCACAAAATGTGAATCGCGGAACGGATCGCGCAAAGCGTAAGGCAGCTGCACGCGCTGCAGGCTGATATCTTCGCTGTTCAGCCACTGAATGAACAGATAGGCCGCTTCCTTGTTCTTGGAGGTGGAGGCAACCGAGAGCGCAAAGCCCGCAGCGAGTTGCGGATGGCCGCCGGGGGGCAGGGCATAGCCCACCTTGCCAGCGATGGTGGATTTCGGCACCCAGCTCAGCACTTCCTGATCCGTGCCGTAGCCCGCAGCCCAGCGACCATAGGGCGGCCACGAGATGGTCATCGCGGTTTGGCCTTGCAGGAAAGCGGCGAGGTTTTCAACGAAGCCCCACTGCTCAACGCCCGGCGGCATGAACTTGTTCTCCTCGCGCATTTCGGTGAACACCTTCACGCCGATGTCTGAGTTGATCGCGGCCTTCATCGAGTCCGCATCAAAGAACTTGCCGCCTTCATTGCGGAAGCGCTCCTGGAACATGTACATGGTGTAGGGCGGCTGGCGGAAGAAAGCCGCGCCATAGATACCCTTGTCCTTGAGGAGTTCTGTGAGGGCCGCACCGGTCTTGTCGAAGTCAGCCCAGTTTTTAGGAACCGCCAAATCCATGCCGGTCTTGGCCTTGAAGGCGTCTTTAATGGCTGCGTCCTCGAAAATGTCTTTCCGGAAATACATCAGGAACACATCGCCGTCATCGGGGAAGCCGTAAATCTTGCCGTCCACCATCATCTGGTTGTCGCGGTAGGTGGGGGCGATTTTCTGCAGCTCGTCGCGGAAGCCGTATTTATCCACGTAAGCGTCAAGCGGCTCAAGGGCGCCGGCGGCGGCGAGATCAGGCATCCAGGCGGGGATGACGTTGAGCGCATCGTAAGCGCCGGTTCCTGCTTTATATTCCTGCATGATCTTGGTGAACATGTCAGCGGTTGAGACTTCGATCACCTTGACATCAATGCCGGTCAGCTCCTTCCACTTGGGGCCGGAGAAGTTGAGGGGATCAAGCGCTTGCAACCCCGCTTCCCAGACGATGGTGATCGTCTGGCCCTTGTACTGTTGGGCTTCCTTCACCGCGCGCTCTGCTGCTGATTGCGCCCATGCCGGAAGGCCAAGCGACACCAACATGGTGGCGGCTAGGCTTGCCCAGGCGAATTTCCGTCTTGTAACCATATCTTCCTCCCTTTTTTCAGGAGCCGAAACGGCTCCTGTAGTTTTCCAGACGCGCCTTGAATTTGGGCGTATCGAGAATCTTGCCATTGACCACCCCGCGCGGGGTCCGCCCGTGCTGGATATCAAGCACGGCGCGGATATCGGCGGCGCCGTTGCCTGCGAAACACTGGTCCGTCCAGCACAGCGCGTGGGGTGCCAGTATGACATTGTCCAATTTGAGAATGGCATCGTCAAGATCGGGTGGCTCCAGCTCGAAGACATCCAGACCGGCCCCGGCGATGGCGCGGGTTTGCAAAGCGGCGGTCAGCGCTTTCTGGTCAACTATGGGGCCGCGCGCGGTGTTGATAAAGTAAGCGGTCTTCTTCATCAGCCCAAGGCGCTGCGCATTGACCAGGTGATGCGTCTCCGGGGTGAGCGGGCAACTGACACTGACGATGTCGCTGCGGGCGAAAACATCATCAAGGCCCACCAATTCAATCCCAAGCTCCGCCACAATTTTGGGATCAGCGAAGGGATCATGGGCAATGAACGTCATGTCAAAGGGCCGGGCCATGCGGAACATTTCCGCCCCGATATTACCGATGCCGATGGAGCCCAGCGTCCTGCCCACCAGCCCCACACCCATATGATCGCCCCGCGCCGCAAAGCCTGGCCCACCCTGGCGGGCAAGCTGGTCCTTGATCATGAGCTTGCCGGTGAGGGCGAGAATAAAGGTGATGATTGACACCGCCACCGGGCGGCGCACCCCGTCAGGCGTGATGCACAGCGCAATGCCCGCCGCCGTGCAGGCGGGCACATCCACCGTGTCATAGCCCACGCCGAAACGCGCCACCACGCTAAGCCTGCCGCTTTTGGGAACGCTGGTGGCGTCAAAGCGGTGCGCCAGCAGAATGAGCGCGTCGAAATCCTCAAGCTGACTCCCCAGCAGGGGATTGGCGTTGTCGAGGAAAGCCATCTCCACGCCCGGCGCGGCTTGCAGCGGGGTCAGATCAAAATCGTTGAAAGTCGGCGTCCCGTCAGGCTTCCTGAAATCGCCCGACAGCGCCACGCGGAACGCATCCCTCATTTGCAGCCCTCCCGCACCTTGTTCACCGCATCGGCCAGCGCGTCGCGCAGCACCCAGACATCGCCGGAATAGCAGATGAAATCGAAGCCTTCCTTGTAATGCGCAATGCCCTGCGCGACATTCGGCACCAGCCGACCCAGCGATTTCTTGTGCTTCCTGGCGGCGGCGATGATCTTCCGCATCGCCGCCTTGAATTTCGGATGGTCGAACTGTCCGGGAAGCCCAAGCGAGCAGGAGAGATCGAAATGCCCCACCCACAGGCCATCGACACCATCCAGCGCCGCGATCGCATCGGCGTTTCGGGCTCCCTCCGCCGTCTCGATGAGGCAGAAGATGGTGGTGCGCGCATTGGCGTTCTTGAGCGCCTCGGCCACCGGTGCGGCGCGGTAATTGTCATGCGCCATGCCAAGGCCCACGCCGCGCCTGCCCTCGGGCACATATTTCACGCTGTCGACCATCGCCTGCGCCTGGGCGCGGGTGGAAATCATCGGCGCGATCAGGCCTTCGGCCCCCATGTCGCAGGCCCGGGCCAGCATGTCGTTCTCAAGGGCCGGCACCCGCACAATCACCGCGACCCCCGCCGCCTCGAAATAGCGGATGGCGCTTTTCAGCGTCTCGAAGCTGAAGCCTGAATGCTCGAGGTCGAAGAACACAAAATCACAGCCTGCGGCCTTGACGATATGGCCCATGCCGGGTGTGGCGAATTCAACAATGAAATGCCCAAGCTTGAGCTGCCTGGTCCTGGACCATGCCTTCAGTCTGTTGTCGCCCACGCGGCCCCCATGATAAACTGTCTGCGATCATGCTATATGAGAGGTTCCAATGTCGTCAACGGCTGATTTGGGGCAAACAAGGTCCTGTCACGGAAATACTTGGCGAGAACATTTTGCTTCACGTCCTCTCCCGCCCTTGCGAGGTGGGTTTGCAACCGGTTGCTGTGATCAACGGAAACATGTAGTGTGAGCGAGAATTTGCAACTGGGAGAGCTTCCTTGGCATCGGGTTCAAGCCAACTTAACATCACCTTGCAGCCTGATATGGCTGGATTGGTCAAGGGAGCCGTGGAAACGGGCGACTATGCGTCGGCGAGCGATGTCGTCCGGGAGGCCCTGCGGGACTGGGGGGCGAAGCGGGCTCTCAAGTTGGAAAATCTGCGGGCTGACATTGACAAGGGCCTTGCCGACCTCGCCCATGGCCGGTTGAGGGAGTTTGATTCCGGGAGGATCATCTCGCGCGGGAGGGGACTATCCGCTCGCTTGACCTCCGCCTGACCGAAACAGCCGAAGCTGACCTCGCTGAAATTTGGGCCTACATCGCCGGGCGCAGCAGCGAGGCTGTCGCGACGCGCTTCCTGGGTGAGATCGAGGGCCGCTACGCCAACCTCGCTGAGTTTCCCGAAATGGGCGCTCTTCGTGGTCAAGCGCGGCCAGGCCTCCGGGCGCTCATCTACCGGAATTACGCCTCATATTACCGCATTGATAAACACCACGTGGTGATTGTCCGCGTGCTTCATGGCAGCCGGGATATGGCAACCCTCGCTGAGCAAGGCGGGTTCGAAGGCTAGGGAGGACATGATGCAAGACCAGCCCTATTTCACCGAAGCGCAGTCGGAAGACGTCGTCATCGCCCGTTCTGGCCCGTGCGCCAATCCGCGGGTGAAGGAGATTGTTGATTCACTCGTCCGCCATCTTCATGCCGCCATCAAGGAAACCGAACCCACCACCCAGGAATGGCTGCAGGGCATCGCATTCCTCACCAAGACCGGCCATGAGTGCAGCGACTGGCGGCAGGAGTTCATCCTGCTTTCCGATACGCTTGGGCTTTCGATGCTGGTTGAAACCATCAACAACCGCAAACCCTCGGGCGAAACCGAATCAACCGTGCTCGGGCCCTTCCATGTTTCGGGCGCGCCAGAATATCCCAATGGCGCCAATATCTGTCTTGATGGCAAGGGTGCGCCGCTGCTGATTTCTGGCCGGGTTCTCGATATTCATGGCAAGCCCGTGGCCGGCGCCAGGCTCGACGTCTGGCAGACCAATGAAGACGGCTTTTACGATGTGCAGCAGAAAGGCATTCAGCCCGACAACAATCTGCGCGGCGTCTTTCACACC